>CAXAVQ010000413.1:0-2314 GCA_963971985.1 uncultured bacterium | reverse complement strand
CATAACCAGCCCGAGGATGACGGCGAAGCCCAGGGCGAAGCCGCCGAGGTGGGCGATGTTCGCGGTGCCGTTCGCCTCGTTCAGCAGGCCGAACAGATCCACTACCACGAAGATCGAGACAACGATCAGCGAGGACACGGAGATCGTGCCGGCCTTGATGTAGATCCAGTAGAAGACCGAGACGGTGTTGGTCGGGAAGAACACGAGGTGGGCCCCCACCACGCCCATGATCGCCCCCGACGCGCCGATCGCGACGTCGCCGCTGCCCACGACCTTCCAGGCGATGGCGGCGGCGATGCCGCACGCGAGATAGAAGGCCGTGTAGAGCAGGTTGCCCAGTTTGGCGTTCACGGCGTTGCCGAAGACCCAGAGGAAGATCATGTTGCCGATGAGGTGGACGAAGTCGGCGTGGGCGAACATCGACTGGAACATCGTCGCGCCGAACATCGGGTCTTCTTTCCAGTACCCGGCGGTCTCCCACGGATAGTCCCGGTCGAAGAACAGCGAGAGGCTGTACAGCGTCGCGAGGGTCATGATGACCCAGTTGGCGATCGGGTAGCGCTGCATGGGGACGTCGACGGCGACGGGCAACAGGATCATCGGGGCTCCTCAGGGTTGTGCCGGTTCCGCGTGGTCATCACGCACCGGCAGACCCGACAAACCTAGCGTGCGCGCGGCATCGCGTGCAAGAGAAAAAACCGCTGTGAGTTGTCCGATTTCCGTCCGGAGCCGACACGCGCCCGTTCAGCGCAGGCCGTAGTCCTTGAGCTTTCGATACAGCGTCCGCTCGCCGATGCCCAGGAGCTTGGCGGTCTGTTCGCGGTTGCCGCCGGTGAGTTTAAGGGTCTCGCGGATGGCCCGCTTTTCGAGCGCTTCGAGGCTGGTGCCGGCCAGCGAGCCGCCCTCGCCGGTGCCGCTGAGTTCGCCATCGCCCTCGGCCTCGCTCTGGACCTCGGCGGGGACGTGGCGGACATCGACGCTGACGTCCTTGCCCTCGGACTCCCCCGCTGCCATCACGACCATGTTCTGCACGACGTTGAGCAGTTGGCGGACGTTGCCGGGCCACGAGTACGCGGTCAGGCGCAGGACCGCGGCGTCGGAGAAGGCCGGGGCGTTACGCCGCCTCGAAGTTCGCCGGCGAACTTCGAGGCGGCGTGGCGGATGATGCGCGGGATGTCCTCGCGGCGCTCGCGCAGCGGCGGCAGGTGGATGTGCGCGCCCTTGATGCGGAAGTACAGGTCCTGGCGGAACGAGCCGTCTTTGGTCGCCTTCTCGAGGTCCTTGTTGGTCGCGCTGACGAAGCGGACATCGACCTTTCGAGAGTCGTTGGAGCCGACGCGCACGACCTCGCCGTTCTCGAGCACACGCAGCAGCTTGGCCTGCATGGACAGCGGCATGTCGCCGAGTTCATCGAGGAAGAGCGTGCCCTTGTCGGCGTACTCGAAGACGCCCTGGCGGTCGCGGTCGGCACCGGTGTACGCGCCCTTCACGTGGCCGAAGAGCTCGCTCTCGAGCAGCGACTCGCTCTGGCCCGCGCAGTTGAAGGGCACGAAGCGCTGGCCGGAGCGCTGGGAGTTGGTGTGGATGGCCTTGGCGATCAGCTCCTTGCCGGTGCCGGACTCGCCGGTGATCAGGACCGGGAGCGACGACGCGGCGACGGTCTTCACGGTGCTCAGGATGCGGCGCATCGCCTCGGAGCCGGCGATGATGCCCTCGAAGCCGGCGTGCTGGACGAGGTCTTCGGTGCCGGAGGCCTCCTGAGCGGAGTAGTGGCGGAGCAGCACGGTCTCGGCGGCGCGGTTGACCAGGCTGCGGAACAGGGCGAGGTCGAGCGGTTTCTCGATGAAGTCGAAGACGCCGTGCTTGAAGGCCTCACGCGCGGTGGGGACATCGCCGTGGGCGGTGACCATGAGGGTCTCGGCCTCGGGCTGGAGCTGGCGGGTGGCGTCGAGGACGCGCAGGCCGGCATCGGCGCCGTCGCTGGCGACGGTGCCGGAGGCGTTGGCGGGGTTGGTCGGGTCGGCGACGCCGGTGGCGTAGCCGGAGGAATTGGGCATGCGCAGGTCGGTGACGACGATGTCGAACGCGCCACCCCGGAGCTCTTCGATGGCGGACTTCACATCGTTGACGATGGTGCAGACGTGGCCGGGACGCTTGAGGGCGTCGGCCATGACGTCGGCGTGGTCGGCCTCATCCTCGACGATGAGGACCTGGGCTCGGAGATCGGTGGAGTTGGGACTGCTGCTGGTCATGGGAGGGGCAGTGTACGCGTCTGCGGCGTGGGTTTGGGCTTGGTTCGGACGGTGGGACGTGC
>CAXAVQ010000412.1:0-2333 GCA_963971985.1 uncultured bacterium | reverse complement strand
CGATCGCGGCCTGGGCTTCATCGTCCACGGCTTCGGCGAGGTCCAGGGCGAACTCCCCGACACCTACTCGAGGTCGATCAAACTGATCGACGACTACGGCTTTCCGGTCAACGAGACCATCACCGTCGATTCCGTCGACGCGGTCATCAAGGCGATCTCGACCTTCGCCGAGAAGATGAGGGACCTGCCCTACGCCGTGGACGGCATGGTGGTCCGGGTGGATTCGTTCGAGCTGCAGAAGCGCCTGGGGACGACCAGCAAGAGCCCGCGCTGGTGCATCGCCTACAAGTACCCCGCCGAGCGCAAACCGACGCTGCTGAAGGACATCGAGATCCAGGTCGGCAAGACCGGCAAGATCACGCCGCGTGCGGTCATGGAGCCAGTCCTGCTCGCCGGGACGATGGTCAGCCACGCGACGCTGCACAACTTCGGGCTGCTGGCCGAGAAGGACATCCGCATCGGCGACACGGTGATGGTCGAGAAGGCCGGGGAGATCATCCCGCAGGTCATCGAGGTCGTGAACCCGGACTCAAAGGAGCACAAGTCGCGGAACAGGTTCGAGCCGCCGACCGAGTGCCCGAGGTGTTCGGGGCCGCTGGAGATCGAGCGCGATGAGAGCGATCGCGAGACCGCGCGCCGCTGCATCAACCCCGAGTGCCCCGCGCAGATCCGCGAGCGCCTCATCTGGTTCGCCGGGCGGACGCAGATGGACATCGACGGGCTGGGCGAGAAGACGATCGATCAGATCCTCGAGACCAAGGAGTCCGACGAAGTCGAGACCATCCCCCTCGAACACTTCGCCGATATCTTCCGGCTCAAGGAGCATCGCGACGCCCTGCTCGCCCTCGACCGCATGGGCGAGAAGAAGGTCGACAAGCTGCTCGCCAGCATCGAGGACGCCAAGGGACGGGGCCTCGCCAAGGTGCTCGCGGGCATGGGCATCCGCCACCTCGGCGATTCGACCTCCAAGGCTCTCTGCAGCATGTTCCGGGACCTCGACGACCTGCTCGATGCGCCCGAAGACGCCCTGCGCCCCAAGACCCTCAAGAAGGAGCGGGCGAAGGAACTCGGCCTGCCCGAAGACCCCAAGGAGCGCCCGAGCACCAACCTCGGCAACGACACGGCCCCGATCATCCACGAGTGGCTGCACAGCGACACCGGCCAGAAGGCCCTCACGGCCCTGCGCGAAGTCGGCGTGGACCTGACCTCGCATGACTACATCGAGCCCGGCTCCGAGGCCGCGTCGAAGATGCAGGACTCGCCGGTCTCGGGCAAGACCATCGTGCTGACCGGCACGCTGGAGAAGTTCACGCGCCCCGACCTGACGAAGAAACTCGAAGCGCTGGGCGCGAAGGTCACCGGCTCGGTGTCGTCCAAGACCGATCTGGTCATCGCCGGCGAGGAGGCGGGCTCGAAGCTCGACAAGGCGAAGAAGCTCGACATCACCGTCTGGGACGAGGCGCAGATGCTTGAGGAGATCGGCGATCTGCTCGGCGATTAGGCCCAGACGCGTTCTCGGACTTCATCGCTCTCCCGATCCGGTCGATAGACCCGGAGAAGGCGGAACGCGGTGCAGAACGTGGATTTCAAATGCGAACTGCGCGACCCCGGGCTCGCGCGACTGGCGCTCAAGCGCTTCGGCGCGGTCTGCGCGGCCGCGGTGCACCATCGCGACATCTACTTCCGCGTGCCCGACGGGCGCCTGCTGCGGCGAGAGGCCGAGGGCGAGCCGGTCGAGTACGTGCTCTACCATCGCGTGGACCGGGCCCACCCGACCATCAGCCGCTTCTCGATCTTCACCGAGGACGAGGCCCGCCTCCGCTACGGGACGCGCGAACTGCCCGTCTGGGTCGAGGTCACCAAGGACCGCGAGATCTGGCTCGTCGATAACGCCCGCGTGCACATCGATCGCGTCGACGGCCTCGGCTGGTTCATGGAGATCGACGTGC
Source organism: uncultured bacterium (assembly GCA_963971985.1). Lineage (GTDB taxonomy): Bacteria > Planctomycetota > Phycisphaerae > Phycisphaerales > UBA1924 > JANSXG01. The sequence continues at coordinate 384 of CAXAVQ010000412.1, read as the reverse complement.
TCGTCTCGCGCGACTTCCACATCGGCAAGTGCCACGACCTCATCGGACGCATCCGCGAATCCCTCGCCCCCTGCCTCGGCGGCCTCATCGCCACGAGCTACGCCGACATGGTCGCCAACGAGTCGGACGCGGCGTAGGTCCCTTGTGCCTCGTACCGGTGTGATCGGTACGCTGTGCCCGGAGACCCCGCGATGATCGACTTCGAAGCCCTCGGCAAGCCTGACCTCCGTTTAGGACCTCTGCAGATCTGGGTCCACGGTCGAGCGCGTGAGGACAGCCGGGACTACTGGGACGGCAACTGGCTGCGTGTCACGGTGTACTGCTCGACTGGCTTCGCTCGAGTGATGGCGAACGGTTCGATTCTGCATCTGTCCGAACTCTCGT
>CAXAVQ010000411.1:0-2337 GCA_963971985.1 uncultured bacterium | reverse complement strand
GAAGTCAGCGCCGAGCAATCCGACGTTCATCATCGGCTGCGACTCGCCGTCGCCGCCCCAGTAGTAGGCGTGGCCAACATTGAGTTCAGCGATCATCTCCCGGATGAGGAAGCTGACATCTTCGCGGGTGGTGCAGTCGGGGAGCATCGCCGAGTAGCGGTCGTACACGCCCTGCCAGTCCACGCCGTGCAGGCCCGGATCGTAGAAGAACGTCCGCTGGATGCGCCACGCGTCGCGGAGGATCTGCTCCCACTCGTCGCGCGGGTTGACCTTCGCCTTCATCGAGCCGGTCGGCACCGGCTTCGAGAGCGACTGTCCGGGCGAAGCGCTGATCACCGCGGGGCCCGATGGGCCGACCACGGCAAGTTTCTTGCCATCACCGGACATCGAGTACTGCCCGACGCCAGAGACCACGTTCTTCACACTCGGGTCGTCCTCGGAGATGTCGATCAGCTTGATCGACGGCACCTGGTCGCCCATGGACATGAACAGCAGTTGGTTGCGGTCATTCACCGACAGGCTGCCATACACGCCGGGCGGCACCGGGAGCATCATCGCGCGGGACTCGAACCCGTCGAGGTCGATGACGACCGGCTCGTCCGACGAGTCGTCCCCGCCGGCACTGCCGAGTTCATCCTCAGAGAGTTCGCGTGTGCTGCGCGTGACCGACCAGGTCCCCGAGACACCCATCTCGACGAGCTCCCAGGTCCCCGAGAGCGAGTCACCATCGACGTTCCCCTTGAGGATGGAAGTCATCCCCTGTTCGGTCGACTTCGAGTAGAACTCGCCGGTTGCCGCGTCGAAACGCAGCTCGCCGTCGAATTCGTCGCTCTCACCCATGACCTCGGCCGAGCCCGTGATGTTGCCATCCTTGTCGACGAGGAACGTCAGGCTGAGCGGGATGGTGTCTTCCGGTGCGCCGATGGCGGCGAAGCCCGTCATCGTCCCGCTCCACTTGCCGAAGAGGGGGTGGTCGGTGTCCCAGTTGCTCTCGGACTCCTCGGGCTCATCGGCTTCGTCTTCGGACGCTTCGTCGTCTTCGGATGCGTCGTCAGAGTCGCCATCGTCGTCCACGGAAGCATCGTCTTCAGACTCATCCGCTTCTTCTTCCCAGGTCTCCTCATCGAGTTCCATGAGCATGGGGTTCTCGACTTCAGAGTTCAGCGGAACCGCGAGGATGCGATCGCTGTCCGGGTAGATGAACGTCGAGTCAATCGCCGAGTACTCCGGCGCGAAGTTCATCGACGAGACGAAGTAGAGGAACTTGCCCTGCCGGTCGAAGGCCGGGCTCTTCGCGCTGAAGAACCCTTCCGTGACCTGATGAAGCTGGTCGTTCTCGATGTCGTACAGGAACACCGCGTTCATGCCGGTATCAAGCGCGAGCGCTGTGGCGATCCACTTGCTGTCGTGCGAGAACGAGATCGAAGGGGTGTTCGCCCACTCGTCCTTGAAGATCTCGCGATGCTCCCCGGTCTCGACGTCGAGCAGGTACGCCGCGCCCGAGTTGTCGGTGAAGACAATGTGCTTCGAGTCCGGAGAGAACGTGCTCAGGTAGCGCCAGTTCGAGCCGCCGGAGGTCAGCTGACGGGTGTCGCCCTTGCCGTCCGACTGCGTGACGTAGACCTCGTACTCATCCGTTTCGTCCGAGACGTAGGCGACCCATCGACCGTCGGGAGACCAGATCGGGTTGCGCTCGGCGACGCCGCTCGTGCGGGTCAGGTTCCGAGCGATGCCCTTGTCGGCTTCGGCGGGAAGGGTCCAGATGTCGCCACGGGCCTCGACGACGACCTGCTTGCCGGTCGCCGAAACCGATCCACCGGCCATGTAGTTCGAGAAATCCACCAGACGCGGGCGCAGCGTGGGGCGATCACCGGGTATCGCCACCTCGACGTTCCGCGTCCGGTTGTTCGACAGGTCGAGGAGGACCAGATCGGAGCCGAGTTGGTAGACGATCTCGCCGCGACCACGCGGGCCGGGTCCCATCGAAGGGAACTTGATGTCATACTCGGCCGAATTCGTGACCTGCGAGCGCTGCCCGCTGGAAACGTCATACTTCCAAATGTTCAGGCGGTGCTCCGGCCCGGCATCGGAAAGGTAGTAGACGCTCTTGCCGTCGGGTGACCACATCGGCTGCGTGTCGGTGCCGTCGAAATCGGTCATCTGAACCGACTCGTAGGTTTCGAGGTTGAGCAGCCAGATATCCGATGCCATGCCCCCGCGATACCGCTTCCAGGTGCGCATGTCCCGGTTCTGCGGGGTGTACGCGAGCCACTTGCCATCGGGGCTGATGGTGCCGGCGGAGCCGTAGGGAACCGGGTATTTCTCCGGCGCGCCGCC
>CAXAVQ010000410.1:0-2337 GCA_963971985.1 uncultured bacterium | reverse complement strand
AAGGCGACTGGTCGGTGGCGAGTGCCTCGCCGACGCGCGACCAGGACGGACTGCCCGCCATCGGGTTCCGTATGGACACCGTCGGGGCCCAGCTCCTCGGGCGTCTGACCGAGGCGAACGTCGGGGAGCCGATGGCGGTTCTGCTCGACGACAAGATCTACACCGCGCCGAACATCAACTCGCGTATCTCGCGCAACGGCATCATCACCGGTCGGTACACCCAGGCCGAATTGCAGTACATCGTGCGCACGCTGTCGGCCGGGTCGCTCTCGGCCCGGCTCGCGCCCGAACCCATGTCGATCAACACGATCGCCCCCGAACTCGGTGCCGACAACCTCGAGAAGGGCCTCGCGGCATCATGGATCGCGCTGATCGCCGTCGGCGTGTTCATGATCATCTATTACTTCTTCCACGGCATCGTGGCGATGATCGCGCTCGCGTCGAACGCGCTGATCATCCTCGGCATCATGTCGCTGGCGCAGGCGTCGTTCACGCTCCCCGGCATCGCCGGCATCGTGCTCACCTTCGGTATGGCGGTCGACGCGAACGTGCTGATCTACGAGCGCATCCGTGAGGAACTGCTCGCCGGCAACGACCTGAAGACCTCGGTCCGCCTCGCGTACCAGAAGGTGCTCTCGACCATCGTCGACGCCAACGTCACCAACCTCATCGTCTGCTTCGTGCTGGCCTACACCGCGACCGAAGAGGTCAAGGGCTTCGCGATCACCCTCGGCATCGGCGTGGTCGCGACGATGTTCAGCTCGCTGTTCATCAGCCGCATCATCTACTCGTGGCTCATCGACCGCTTCGGCGTTTCGCAGATGCGCCAGCTCCCGATGCTCGTGCCCTTCCTGCAGAAGTCGTTCGAGCCCAACATCAACTGGATCAAACTGCGTCCGCTGTTCATCCTGATCTCAGCCGGTCTGATCGGTCTCGGTGTCGCCATGATCGGTATCCAGGGCGAGGAGATGCTCGACACCGAGTTCCGAGGCGGCACGGTCGCCACGCTCCAGTTCGGTATCGACCCGGAAACGGGCGAACAGATCCGCCTGACCCGTGAGGAGGTCGAGCAGCGCGTCGACCAGATCGCCGAGCAAGCCGCACAAGGCGATGGTCAAGGTTCTGCCGGAACCGAGCAAGACGCTGATCAGACGCCCGCCGGGGAAGGGCAGCAAAGCCCCCTCACGGTGCTGCAGAACGCCGACATCGTCGCCATCGACTCGGACGATGGCGTGTCATCGGCCAAGTTCCAGGTCAAGACCACGCTCGGCGATCGCCCCGAGGACGCCGACCTGTTCCGCAACGCCCTGACCAACGCCTTCTCCGACGTCATCGACTCCCAACCCGCGCTGTCCTTCGACGGCTCGGACATCGAGGACGCCTCGCTCGCGCCGGTCATCAAGATCTTCGACGCACGCCTCGGCACCATCAACGGCGTCGATTACGACAACAACGTGGAAGAGTTCATCGGCGGGGCCGCGATCGTGCTGGCCGACATCGAGCCGCGCGTGAGCGAAACATCGCTCAACGACCGCCTGCAGCTCTTCCGCACCCAGCCCGACAACTCGTGGGCGCTCAACCGCCAGTTCGATCTCGTAGTTCTCGAGGGCACCTCCGATGCCGTCGAAACCGCGGTCGTGCTCGTCCGTGACGAAGCCATCGACTTCGAGAACGAGCGCATCTGGAACGCCGAGATCGCCGAGCGCGAGTGGAACCTCGTCCGCGAGGCCCTGACCAACGCGACCAGCCTCACCAGCACGCAGTCGTTCTCTGCCGAGATCGCGAGTTCGTTCCGCGCCCAGGCCATCGTGGCGGTGCTGCTCAGCTTCCTGCTGATCCTGATCTACATCTGGGCCCGATTCGGCTCCGTCCGCTACTCGATCGCCGCGATCACCGCGCTGGTGCACGACGTCATCATCGCCATCGGCCTGATCGCGTTCGCCGAGATCCTGTACGAGCACGTGCCGTTCCTGGTCTCGCTGGGCCTCCAGCCCTACAAGATCGACCTCGCCCTGGTCGCCGCCATCCTGACCATCGTGGGCTACTCGCTCAACGACACGATCGTCATCCTCGATCGCATCCGCGAGAACCGGGGCAAACTGGCCTACGCGTCGGCGATCATCGTCAACCGCTCGATCAACCAGACCCTGAGCCGCACGGTCATCACCTCGGGCACCACGCTCATCGCGTTGATCGTCCTGTTCTCCAGCGGTGGCGACGCGCTGTCCTCGTTCACCTACGCCCTGATCTGCGGCGTGCTCATCGGTACCTACTCCTCGATCGCCGTCGCCGCCCCGCTGGCGTACACCAAGCGCATCCCCGAGTCGGCCCGCAAGT
>CAXAVQ010000409.1:0-2341 GCA_963971985.1 uncultured bacterium | reverse complement strand
CAAACTCTGCGGCTGCGCGATGGCGAGTCGGGGCGTGGTGGGGCTGCGCTGACGCTTACGGGCAGGCCTGCCCGAAGGCCGCGAGGACGGCGTTGATGTCAGTGATGTCAACCACGCCGTCGATGCGTTACTCCTCTTCGAACCAGATGCAATGAGGCGGCGGTGCTCGCCCACGCCAACAGCGCAGGCAAGAACGTGAAGAGCAAGATCAACGAGCGCCAAGGCATCATCGGCTCTATGCTGAGTGAGTACGTGGGCTCGACGTTTGTCTGTATCGGGTGAACGTCCATTGCGAACCTGACACTTTCTGTAGTCAGGAAGTCTGTACCGAAGGCGAGACGCGCTTCACGAATTGCCAGGTACTCGGCTTCTGCGATGTCCTCTGGTTGAAGTTCTTCAAACCAGCCGTAGTGTGGGTCGTGTAGTCCGAAAGCTGAGCGCCTGGTGTAACGGAGGAAAGGCCCCGAGACGCCGTAGTCCACTCCCAGAATCACCGAGACCGTTCCCATGAAGCGGGTGTTCATCTCTGGACTGAAGTCCGGATCGTCATAGACAGAGTCAAATCTGCTGTCCAAGGGGAAAAACTCCACCGGGCCACCATCGCGTCCGCGAAGCACGTAGACCTGGAATGACTGAGGGAGGAAGTTCCACCCTCTTGGGGCATCACGCCTCGCAACCGCGACGCCCGCCGCCCACAAGATGGCAACGTAGAGTGTGAAGAAGATTGGGAATCGCTTACGCAAAGTACCTCCGCATCACTCTGCTCAATGCTCCCAAACCAGACGGTTGCGTGCGAGTCGCGGGCACTCCAGGCTCCAAGTTGAGCCGTGCAACCCCATTCGTCGTCGCCGAGTGTGCGGTTCCATGGTATCGGCACCCGTTTCCCTTTCCCCCCGGACCCCCGGACATGGCTTCAGTCAGAAAGAAACACCGAGGGTGTCACCGGGGGGCACGGGTTCCCTCAAACTTTCTTTCTGACTGACACACATTCCTAGCAGTCAGAAAGCAAATCGAGCTGGCCTCTGGACTCCGGGGGGTGGCCGGCCTGCGCTGCGTGGTCTATCCGCCTCCCATCATCAGCAGGAGGCCCATGCCCACGGCGTAGATGATCAGGATCAGCGTTGATTCGCTGCCGATGCGCGCGATGCCGTGTTTCTCGCGACCGACCAGGCCCATCATCAGCACGCCGGACATAGCCACCGTCAGCGTGGTCAGGAACACTTCGCGACCCGATGCGGCGTGGTAGATCGAGCCGGGTGTGTACGCCAGATCCGCCACGGCGGTGAACAGGGTGTCGAACGCGTTGCCGCCGATGATGTCGCCGACGGCGAGCACCAGCGCGCCGTTGCGCACCGCGGCGATGGTCGTGACCAGTTCGGGCAGCGAGGTGATCGTCGCGGTCAGCAGCGCGCCCACCGCCGACTGCGAGAGCCCGGTCTCCGAGGCAATCCGCGGGGCGGTCAGCGAGAGGGCCAGCCCACCGACGATCACCAGCGACCCAAGCACGAACAGGCCGAGCCACAGTTTCTTCGAACTGGTCTGCACGGTCGCCTCGACCTCGCCGACATCGCGGTCGCTCTCGACGTCCGGCCCGGAACCGGCCGGTCGCCAGCCGGGGTCTTCCTGCGTGCGATAGGCGACGATCGTCCCCGCCACCCAGGCGATCGGCAGCAGAATGGTGACCGGGTGCACGTGCCAGACGGTGAACTCCGGTCCCGTGAAGGCGACGAGGATCAGCCCGAGCAGGGAGATGAGCAGGCCGAGTTGGAACATGTTCGCGCTCGACGCCGCGGCGTGTTCGAGGTTCTTGCGATGATGGAAGAAGTCGGCGATGGCCAGGAACACGGTCTGGGCCGTGATCCCTCCGATGCTGTTGGACACGGCGAGCTCGGCGTCGCCCCGCCACGCGGCGGAGACGGACACGATCGTCCCGCTCAGCGAGGTCGTCAGCCCGAGCATGACCGCCCCGGTCACCGCCTGGCCCAGCCCGGTGACGATCGCGAGCTGCTCGGCGACCCGCGCCAGCTTGGTTCCGGCGATCACGATGACCATTGCTGCAACGATGAACAGGGCACCGACCCAGAGCGTGGACCAGTCGGCGATGTTGAGCATCTCGGCCATGGGGGAGTGTAGACGGGGGGTGGAGGGGGTTGGAAAATCGCGTTTCTGGCGCGCCGATGAGCCGCGGTTCAGCGTTTTTGGCGCTGCTTCGCCTTCCGCTTCGCCCGTGCCTTCGTCGTGGCCTGCCGGCGTTCGCGCAGCCAGTCCTGTTGAAGGTCGAGGGTGGTGAAGCTGGGGGGTGGGGAGTCGTCCGGCGGAGTGATCGGGTTCTCAAGGCTTT
>CAXAVQ010000408.1:0-2343 GCA_963971985.1 uncultured bacterium | reverse complement strand
CCCGCGAATACGTCTCGGGCGAGCAGGTCCTCCACCTCGGTCGCCGCTATGTCCTGAAGGTCATCGTGGACCCGGCGTCCCCCGGTGGGGCCAAGCTTGTCGCGAACCGTCTGGAGGTGCGCCTGCTCGATCCGAACCCGACCGCGGTCCAGACGCTGGTCCGTCTCTGGCGCTTCGCCCGGGCGCGCAGCTACTTCCGCAAGAGGATCGAGGCGCTCTCCAAGACCCTGCCCTGGGTCTCTGAACCGCCTCAGTTCGAACTCCGCGAGATGGCCCGGCAATGGGGCAACTGCGCCCCTGATGGACGGATCGTGCTGAATCCGAACCTGGTCAAAGCCCCGCGGGACGCCATCGACTACGTGCTGGTCCATGAACTCGCTCACCTGAAGCACCACAACCATGGCGCGGAGTTCACTCGCCTTCTGGACGGTGCCATGCCTGACTGGCGCGAGATCAAGGCTCGGCTCGATGCCAAGGTCGAGGTGCTGAACGGTTGATAGCCAAACCTCATCCCTCGGCTGCGGGCTGACCCGACGCCCGACACCTACGGATTGAGCTTCTGGCCGATTGCCCTCAGACCGCCGACATCCAGACCCTGCAGCGGAATCTTATCGATGATCAAACGCTTCGACTCGTCGACCGCATGCTGGAGGTGACGGGCGTAGTGTGAGATCGAGACATCGTCTTTCACATCGTGCCCCATCACCAACTTGGTGACGCCCTCCGCGCCCCCGACCTCCAGCGACTTCATCTTAAAGTAGTGTCGGAAGCTGTGGAGCACCTGCGCGCCCTCATCAATCTGATCGAGCCGCCGAAGCTTTCTGAGAACTCGTCGGGACAGGTTCCTTGCCCGCACCTCTCCGCGCTCATGGTCCAAGTCGGGGAAAAGGAACAACTCGCCGGACCGCCGGACTTTTGATGCGTAGTCCAAAATGCCGATCTCGATCAGGTCGTCATGAAGCGGCACCAAGCGCTCGGAATACCTGTTCTTGAGCCTCTTCTCAGCACGAGGCCCAAATCGCTCGGTGATCAGGCGCTGATTGTCGAGCGTGATCCGCAGATGCGGCGTCGCCCCTTCGCCAATCACATCCGCAGTCAGAAGCTGGGCGATTTCGGTCAGCCGGGCTCCGGTGAAGTAGAGCAACAGTGGCAGCCAGAAGTCGGTTTCATGCCGAGACGCATAGGTCGCCGGGTCGAAGAGCGTTCTGATTTGCTGGTCGGTGAAAGGCTTTCTGGTCGCCTGCTGACCCCGATCAAACCCTCCGGCGATACCCGTGCACGGGTTTTCCCACTCGGACCGTCGAACGATCAGATCGGTCTCTCGGTAGGTGAATTCGAGAACAGTGCTGATTGCAGTGATCTGCTTGGCGACCGTGGTGTCGGAAAGGCGGCCATGGTCGTTGTGCTCGGCCCAAGCGATCTGGGCTTGGACTTTCTTCTGTCCGATAGCTCGGGGAGGCCGACCCGGAAGCCTGCGGAGGGCATCGCGGAAAGCGATGACATGCGTTCGCTGGATGCGCTCGACCTCCAAGTCCCCGTTCACCTCGCAAAAGCGGCGCAGGGCGGTGTTCCACTCCTGTTTGGTCCGGTCCGAGATGGGCCTGGACCGACCCGGGGAAGCCTTCTCTTCCAAGTAGAGCTTGAAGGCGGTTCCCAGCGTTGCCGCCGCGGCGGGGAGATGCTTGGCCTTCGCTAGTTCTTCGATCTTGTCGAGTGTAAGGGGCTCGCCGGGCTTGAGTCCCGGCACTCGCAACGCCTCCACGTTGTAGTTTTGCGAGAAGTTTCCGTGCTTGATTGCCCAAATCGTGTGACAGGCGTCGAGCAGCTTCTCCCAATCGGCTCCTTCGGCCCGCACCTCTTCTCGGTAGCTCGACAGCCACCGCCGGACCTCCGACGCGAGGTGGCCGCGATCCTTCAGCACCGCAATCTTGGGTTCCTCGCCATACCTTTCGGCACTCGAAAAGGTGGATACATCGCCGACCTGAAGGTGGGGGAACACCTCCGCGACCATCAGTTCCTCGGCGACCTCGGCGTAGTGCGCGGCCCATTGCATCGAAAGATCGTCGATTAGGTCGTCCTTGAGACGCCGGAGCGTTCCCTGCCTCGCCTGGGCGATCAGATCATTCGTCCGCTGGATGTGGGGGACAACCCGGACGCCCGCTTCGGCCTCGCTGTCGGTGTTCAGCGATTCTCGCCAGAACTCACGAGACAAGACGTCTTTGAGATCACCGGGCACCCGTCGATGGAAATACCAGCGCTTTCCGCGCTTCATGAGGTAGTCGGCTCGTGCCACCGAACGTCCCGCGTATCACACCGTGTATCTCAGTTTGTATCACAGTGCGT
>CAXAVQ010000407.1:0-2343 GCA_963971985.1 uncultured bacterium | reverse complement strand
AAATCCGCTCTTTCTGCGAGTGGCCATTGAAGGCCTCCTTTCCTGCGCGGAACCGGCATCAGGCGATGCCGCGAAACGGAAATGATTGGTTCCACACCAGAACACTTTGTGCCGAGCTGCGTCTCACTCCGAGAGGCAGAACACTCGGCGAATTACACACGGGTCCGTTCCGCTGAAAGCGCGAGACGTGGGGTTGCACGTCGGGCGCGGTAATCGCAAAGACTCTTTGAATTTAACGCAAAATACCGGGCAAACCCAGATATTTTTCCGGGTTTTCTTCTCATTGCCCGATTTGCCCACCCGTTCATGGGGGGCAGCGGGTTATTCGACCCGGTTTCCGCTTGTCTGCCCCAAAACGACAGACGCCCGCTCGAAGGCGGGCGTCTGGTGCGATCAGTGCGGATGAGAGGAGTCGAACCTCCACGGGATTTTACTCCCACTAGGACCTGAACCTAGCGCGTCTGCCAATTCCGCCACATCCGCGAGCGGCCCGACAGGATACCTGTTTCCTTGTGAATGGCAACCGCCCGGGATCACCAAACGATGATCTTCCGGGCGATTGTTCTCTCCCCTCCCGGGGACCATTCAGGCCCCGAACTCGGAGACCGGACTCACTTGGAACCGGCCTTGGCGGGCTTGCGCGAGGACTTGGTTCCGGACGGCTTGGCGCTGTCGTCCGATTCGGCTTCGGCCTCGGGCTTGGCCTCAACCTGTTCGGCGACGGGCTTGGGGGCGTAGCCGGGCACGCCCTTGGCGACGAGGATCTTGTGGTGGATCTCCTGCTTGAGATCGGGGTTTTCGGCGAGGAAGCGCTTGGCGTTCTCGCGTCCCTGGCCGAGGCGGACTTCGCCGTAACTGAACCATGACCCGGACTTATCGACGATGCCCTCGGTGACACCGAGATCGACGAGGTCGCCGGTGAGGGAGATGCCCTCGTTGAACATGATGTCGAACTCGGCGGCCTTGAAGGGCGCGGCGAGTTTGTTCTTGACGACGCGGGCGCGGACGCGGTTGCCGACGTTCTCATCGCCTTCCTTGATGGACGAGATGCGCCGGACGTCGATGCGGATCGACGAGTAGAACTTCAGGGCCCGGCCGCCGGTGGTGGTTTCGGGCGAGCCGAACATCACGCCGATCTTCTCGCGGATCTGGTTGATGAAGATGACGGTGCAGCTGCTCTTGGAGATCGCGCCGGTGAGCTTGCGCAGGGCCTGGGACATGAGGCGGGCGTGGAGACCGACGTGGGAGTCGCCCATTTCGCCTTCGAGTTCGGCGCGGGGCACGAGGGCGGCAACGGAGTCGACGACGACGAGGTCCACGGCGTTGGAGCGGACGAGCAATTCGCAGATCTCGAGGGCTTCTTCGCCGGAGCTCGGCTGGCTGACGAGCAGGTCGTCGATGTTGACACCGAGGCGACGGGCCCACGAGGGGTCGAGGGCGTGCTCGGCGTCGATGAAGGCCGCGACGCCACCCTTCTTCTGGCAGTTGCCCAGCGCGGTGAGCGCGAGGGTCGTCTTGCCGGAGGACTCCGGTCCGTAGATCTCGATGACGCGACCGACGGGCAGGCCCTTGCCGCCGAGGGCGAGGTCGAGCGAGACGGCGCCGGTGCTGATGCCGGGGATGGACGCGAGCGCGTTCTCATCCATGGTCATCAGCGAGCCTTTGCCGAAGGTCCGTTCGATCTGGGCCTTGGTGCGATCGAGGGCGGCGGCCCGCTCTTTTGCGACTTTTTCGTCCATGATGGCGTTGTCTCCCGCTGCTCTGTTCAGTCCGTTTGAGGCGTTGAGCCGTGTTGAATTCGTCACTGTGCTGACCATACCGCAAGACTCCTTCGGGCACAAGAATGTTTGGGTGCCGTCAGGATAGCGGATGAAAGGGCGATTGCAAGGCCTGTTCGGTCAATTTTCGGAACTTTGAACGGTATCTGGTCGGATGGGTGACATACTGTTGTCACCGAAATGGCGGTTGACGGCCTTTGCGAAGGCCTCGCCGCGATGCTCATAGTTGCTGAACTGGTCCCACGACGCGAAACCGGGCGAGAGCAGCAGGACACGTTCTCCACCGGTTCCGGAGATCGCCTGCGCGGCGTCCGAGACCGCCCGGTCGAGGGTCTGGCAGTTCGCGGCTCGCCCGCCCCCGGCCCGGATGGCGTCGGCGAGGGCCGGACCGGTGTCGCCGATGCAGTAGACCCCGGCACACGCGAGGGCGGCCTCGATGAGCGAAGAAGGGTCGGTGCCCTTGTCGTAGCCGCCGGCGATGAGCCAGACGCGCTCGGCCCCGCACTCACCGGGCTGGTTGAACGCCTCGATGGCCAGGCCGACACCCTCGGGGGTGGTGCACTTG
>CAXAVQ010000406.1:0-2351 GCA_963971985.1 uncultured bacterium | reverse complement strand
CGCGGACCGGATCGTGGTGATGGACGCGGGCAAGGTGGTGGACACCGGTACGCACGCGGAGCTTCTGGAGCGGTGCCCGCTGTACGCGGGTTTGGCGAGCCACCAGTTGGCGGCGGGGGCTTAGGTTTCAGCGACCTTGTGTCGGCGGTGTGCCGTCGAGCGATCGGCTGATCCTCAGCAGCGGCGCCAACGCATCCCGCAGAGTCTCCGGCTCGTCTTCCTGTTGTGAGAGCGCCACGTCGAATTCCATGTAGACAGGCTGGAGCATCGCCCAGACTTCATCGACGATGCGGTCGTAGGACTCGTCCGGGGTCGGCTCGGGCTGGGCCGGTCGGGAGGCGATGGCGAACACGGAGAGCGCCAGAGCGATGACGGAGAGGACGAGAGCGATTGGTCCGGTGACTTTGTTTGCGTTTGCCATTTCGCCTCCTTGTGACCCAACACGATATTCGATGGGCTACATTGGTCCCGGACCACGCACCATGAGAGTACCCCATGCTCCGAAAACTCAAACAAGCCATCGCCGAGGCCGGTCGGTCTGAAGACGACCGGCTGAGCGCGTTTCTGGACGGGCTGGATGATCCGATCGCTCGGGAGGTCGAGTGGTCGGCGGCGTCGAGCGGCGGGGCGAACTTTCGGACGCATCGGCTGAAGGTCGTCTCGCCGGTGCGGGCGGAGTTCCGGCTGGCTTTCGGGGCGATGCTGTTCTGCTGGATCTTCTTCGTGGTCGGGCTGGTGGCGATCGGGTTCGGCATCGCGACGTTGACCGGGGCGCTGTCGCAGGGGCCGCCGTGGTGGTTCATCTTCCCGTTCGGGCTGGTGTTCGGCGGGGTCGGGCTGGCGATGTGGTGGGCGATGTCGCGTCCGCGTGTGTTCGACATGCAGGACCTGTGGTACTGGCGGGGCAAGCGCCCACTCGATCGCGAGGCGGTGGAGCGGTGCGAGGACTCGGCGCCGCTGGACCTGGTGCACGCGATCCAGATCATCCGCGAGCGGGTGAGCGGCAACGACTCGTCGTACAACAGCTACGAGATCAACCTGGTGCTGCACGACGGTCGCCGGGTGAACGTGGTGGACCACGGGAACCTCAAGCACATTCGGAAAGATGCGCAGGCGATCGCTGACCTGATCGGGGTGCAAGTGTGGGACGCGACGGCGTAGCCGGATGACCACTGTCCCAGAGCAATCCGATCAGGCAGCGGCGCGGACACCGGGTGAACCGTCGGCGGACTTGCTCGCGCGGCTGGATGATCCGGTGGCGGAGCGGACGGAGTGGACGCCGCTGGTGCGTCTGGGGACGCATCTGCGGACGCACCGGCTGGTGCAGGACTCGGTGTCGCGCTGGTCGATGCGTCCGACGCTGTCGGTGCGTCTGCCGAGCGGGCTGATGTGCCTGCTGCTGGTGGCGATCGGGGGGATGCTGCTGGCGGGCGGCGTGATGGGGCTGCGGAACCCGGGGGCGGTGCTGTCGCAGAGCGTGTGGGCGGGGCTGCTGTACCTCGGGCTGGGTGTGTGCGGGTTCTACGTGGCGTCGGCGGGAATCCGGCAGTACCGGTGGGTGTGTCAGCCTCGCGTGTTCGACCTGCAGGCGAAGGGCTACTGGCGGGGGACGGCGCCTGCCGGGGTGGGCGCTCCCGAGGCCGGGCGTCACTCGGCGCCGCTGGATGAGGTGCACGCGGTCCAGATCCTCGGGGAACTGGTTCGGGGGACCAGGGCGACGGAGCTGCGCGACTTCATGAGCTACGAGATCAACCTGGTGCTGCGAGACGGGAGCCGGGTGAATGTGGTGGACCACGGGAGTCTGGAGCACATTCGGAAGGATGCGGCGGCGATTGCTGGGCTGATCGGGGTGCCGGTTTGGGATGCGACGGCGTGAAGGCACGGTTTCTTCACCTTCTCCCCTGATTGTGGACTCGGCGGGAGAAGGTGCCTCCCGCTCCGGCTCCCTCTCCCCTTGCGGGAGAGGGCTGGGGTGAGGGGTCAGCGGCGCAGCCGCTGCGGTGTTGGTTGAACGATCGGAAGATTCGGACCGCCCCCTCATCCGTCCGCTGCGCGGCCACCTTCTCCCGCGAGGGGAGAAGGAGGGAGCCAGGATCCCCACAAAATCGGCAAACTCCAAGGTCGAGTAGAATTGCCCGACTATGTCCCTCCCCAGAATCGCCATTGTCGGCCGACCGAATGTCGGCAAGTCTTCGCTTTTGAACATGCTTGCGAAGGCGAAGGTTTCGATCGTCGACCCGACGCCGGGGGTGACGCGCGACCGGGTGTCGCACGTCATCGATCTGGAGGGGCCCCTGAAGACCGAACCCCACAAACTGGTGGAGATCGTGGATACCGGCGGGTACGGCGTG
>CAXAVQ010000405.1:0-2351 GCA_963971985.1 uncultured bacterium | reverse complement strand
TCATATTCCTCCAGGTGCAATCCAGCGGAGCGGCCGAAGCGAGCGGGCAGATCGTGTTCACACCCGGCCAGATCCGCCTGATCGCTACCGACGGCGATGAAGGTATCGGCATCCATCCGCACGCCGTGTTCGCCAAGTCCACCGAGAGCGCCGGCACACTCACCCGTTACCGCTTCGATGACACGAACGAGAACATCGCTTCACCCGGACGCGGTGGCGAGCACGTGTTCGGCTTCGAATTCCTCGTTCCTCCGGGTTTCTCCCCCGACTCGCTCATCGTGCGCAACGTTCGACGCTCGCTGGACAACGTCCCGCAGTATCCGGAGACCGGCGAAGCGCTCGCCGGCGCGTCCGGGCGTGACAGCGCGGTCTTCGGGGGCGACGTCGTCGCGGCTCTGGACATTTCCATGGGCGGTATCGACCTGCCAGCCCCCTCGGGATCGCCTGTCGCCACCGACAACCCGATCCTTCAGACTTCAGCCGTCATTCAGACGCCGACGCTCCCCGACCGGTTCGGCATCACGAAGAACCGCGAAAGGGAGCTCGTGCTCGCCGAGGTGCAGCGCGGGCGTTCGACGACTCAGCTCGTGATCCGAAGCGGCAAGGGCACGTTCAGCGCCGATGACATCGGCGGGGCGGTGGGATCGACGAGCAGCGTCGCGAAGTCGTTCGAGCAACCCGACGGCAAGCGCATCCTGATGATCCCCCTGAAGAAGCGTAAGGTGGAAGGCGTCACGGTGTTCGGTCAGGCGGTGCAGCAACTCGGCACAAGCGGGCAACCACTCCTCTACGATCGCTCTTCGGCTCGATACTTCCAGGCCTTCGGCTACGTGCACATCGACACGAGTGACAACGTCACCATCCAGTACGACTTCACGAGCCCCGTGACGAACATGAGCCAGAACCTGCCCGGCATGGTCATGACTGGAACCGGTACTGGTATCTACCTGGTGTTCCTCGTCGACCGGGGCGTCTCGATCACCGATTTCGTGCTGAATCTCGAAGGGGAATCCGAGCCCCGTTACGCGGTTCGCTTCCAGCCCCCGATCCCGGCGGGCTGATCCCCGCCGCACGACGGAGAAGCATTCAAAAACGAAAACCGGACGCCAAGGCGTCCGGTTTTTTCATGGTCGGGTTATCGCTCGATCGAGCGGGGCCGTCAGGCCGAAGCCGTTTCCTCTTCGGTCTTCTCGACGTCTTCACCATCCGAGGCGGCCTGTTCGGCTTCGGCGGCGGCGGCTTCGTCGGTGAGTTCGGTCTCTTCGGGCTCATCGATCTCGAGCGGCGTGTCGGACTCGACGACCAGCGTCACGGTCGCTTCGAGATCGCGTTCGGGCTTGACGGTGATGTCGAACTCACCGACACGCTTGATGGTCTGGCCGATGCGGACGTCGCGGGGGGCGACGTCGAAGCCCTGGGCTTCGAGCAGGTCGGCGATGTCCTGCTGGGTAACCGAACCGTAGAGCAGGCCCTGGTCGTTGCAGGCCTTAGTGACGGTCAGGCGGAACTCGTTGAGCTTGCCGATCATCTTCTCGCGCTCGGCCCGGAGAGCGGCACGCTCGGCCTCGGCCTTGGCACGCTTGTCGGCGAGTTGAGCAATGAGTTCCTGCGACGGTGTGGTCGCGAGCCCGCGGGGGAGGAGGTAGTTGCGGGCGTAGCCGGTGCGGACGTTCACGACGTCGCCGACGATGCCGAGAGAATCGACGTTTTCAAGGAGCAGGAGCTCCACGTTCTTGCTGGTTGCCATGGTCTGGCTGTCCTTTCGGTGGCGCCGCGAGGGCGGGCCGGGTGAAAGTTGAGGAGCCGGCCCGCGACGCTGTGTCGCGAGGAATCACCGGCCCCAACTCGAACTGGGTGCGATGCGTTGCATCGCGGAAAACGCCCGAGCGCGCCCTTCGACGCGTTCGGGCGTGGAGATCAATATTGACTCAGAACGGGATGTCGTCGTCGTCGAGTGCTTCGTAGGCGGGCGAGGCCTGCTGGCTCGACCCGTAGGAATCGTTGTCTGATGACGAGTAACCCGAGCCGCCGCTTGGACCGCCGTCGCTGGAGCCGCCTCGTGAGTCGACGAACTGGAAGTCATCAACGACGACCTTCAGCTTCGAGCGGTTCTGGCCGGACTGCTTGTCTTCCCACTTGTCGAGGCGGAGTTTGCCCTCGATGAAGACCGGACGCCCTTTGCCCAGGTACTGAGCCATGACCTCGGCTTTGCGCCCGAAGCCCTCGCAGTCGATGAAGTTCGCCCGCTCCTGCCACTGCTCGTTGCGGTCCTTGTAGCGCTCGTTCACGGCGAGCGTGAACTTGCCGACGCTGCCGCCGACACCTCAACAGTTTCAATGAAAGTTCGATGC
>CAXAVQ010000404.1:0-2367 GCA_963971985.1 uncultured bacterium | reverse complement strand
TCACGCTCGTCGGGCTGGAACAGGTCGTAGATACGACCGAACGTCTGCGACGCGCTCGACGCGTGGATCGTCCCGAACACCAGGTGACCCGTTTCCGCGGCGTGCAGGGCCGCCTCGAACGTCTCCGAGTCACGCATTTCGCCGATCAGCACCACGTCCGGGTTCTCACGCACCAGAGCACGCAGGCCGATCTCGAAGTTCAGGCAGTCGATGCCGATCTCACGCTGGTGGATCGTCGCCTTCTTGTCCTTGAAGATGTACTCGATCGGATCTTCCAGCGTCACGATGTGCACCGGTTTCCGCTCGTTGATGTAGTCGAGCATCGACGCGATCGTGGTGGACTTACCAGAACCGGTCACGCCCGCCAGGATCACGATGCCCTGGGGCTGCATCGCGATCTCCGACATCACCTGCGGCAGGTGCAGCCCCTCGAACGGCAGGATATTCGACGTGATCAGACGGGCCGCGATCGAGATCGAGCCGCGCGTCTGGAACAGGTTCACGCGGAACCGGTTGTCGTCGTCGTAGTCGTAGGCGAAGTCGACCGAGCCGTACTTCACCAGGTCGTTCATCTGCTCCTGGCTCAGGATCGCCTTGGCGATCGAGCGGAACTCCTCCTTGGAGACGGGCTCGGTGTCCAGGGGCTTGAGGGCGCCCCGAAGCCGGAGCTTGGGCTGCACGCCGGTCTTGATGATCAGGTCCGAGCCGCCGAACTTGATGCACGCCTGCATGAACTTGCCGAGGCGAGTCTCATGGGGATTGTGCTCGTGGTCCGGGCTGAAGCTCGTCCGCCCCGCGATCGAATCACCCGCACGAGAGTCGGTCATCACATTCATCGGAAGGTCGCTTCCTTCGTACTCCAGAGGTTCTCACTCGCTCCGGGTGCCGGCACCCGAAACCGTCCGACAGGTGCCGGCCCGGTGGACGCGACACCATACTCGCAGCGCGAGGCGGACCCAAACCGATACGCAAAACAGGCGTTCTGGCTCCCGGAAAACGCCGTTTCCGTGCCCCTTACCGGGGCCGAAACCGGGCGACCACCACCTGCTGTGCACCCACTCGGGCCTGCAGGGGCCAATGTAGCAGACGAACGGCCCATCGCCACGCCCGCCCCGCATTTCCGCGTGCCCCGGACCGGTCCGAAATCGGGGATGCCCTCCGCCGACCTTCCCGGGTCAGGCCCCGGCGCTGCCCGATGCCCCGGCCTCGTCCTTACCCAGCTTGCCGCCCCCGAACCGGTTGATGCGGCTTCGACAGAAGGGGCAGAACTCCTCGCGCTCGTCCACCTCGTCCAGCCGGGCGTGGCACTTCCAGCACAGCGGCACCCCGGCCTCACGCAGGCGCTTCCGACGGATCCGTCCCGGCGTAGTCACGATCAGCCAGATCAGCGCGATGGCAAGAGCGGTCGGGATGACGATCAGGGCGGCCATGGACCCCGATCCTAGGGCCTCCGGCCACTTCCGTCCGGCCAGCCGGTCCCTCTATACCGGTCCTTCTATACAGGTCGCTTGGCCATGCTCGCCCCGCACTCCGGGCAGCGCGAGGAGGTGTCCAGCCCCTCCACCCGGTAGCCGCAGCGCCCGCACAGCACGATGCCCCGCACCTCCAGCACCAGCGCCAAGTGGCGTTTCGGGCCTCGCATGAGCACTTTGGTCAGCCCCAGCACCGCCCCCAGGATCGCCAGCAGGGCCACCACCCCGACGCCCCAGGCCCACAGGGCGTAGTCCGTCGAATCGAGCAGCCACTGGACGAACACGAACGCCCCGGCCGTCGCCCCGACCCCGAGCCCGAGCAGCACGAGGTACAGCCCGATGCACTTGAACTCGCCATAGGAGCGCGTGGCCTCGTGGATCGCGCTCCGCCACGTCCGCCGGTCCAGCGTCATGGTCGACGGCGGGTGCAGCGGCAGCGTCAGCAGCAGGACACCCGGCGTGCGCTCTTCAACCTCCGAAGCGGCGTGCCCATCGTGATGGGGCGAATTGGCCATAAGCAGAGGATAGCGGGAGGGGAGGTGGGGGCGTAGGCACCTCCAGACAGTGACGGTCACCCACCGAGTCATCGCTCTGTCGACAGCGCTGCCCGGAATCGAACGCCGCCGGCCCCTCAGGACCGGCGGCACTCGCCTTCCACTGTTGTTCAGCGTCCTGCCGTCAGTTGCAGCTGAGCCCGAAGGAGGCCAGCACCGCGTTCAGATCGGTGAGGTCCAGCACGCCGTCGCAGTTGCTGTCACCACCCGGGGCGCTCTGGCCGAAGTTCGCCTGCACGACGTTCAGGTCGGCGAGGTCGATCTGCCCGTCGCCGTTCAGGTCGGCGCTGCAGGTGGTCTCGCCCTGGAACTCGTACGCTCCGCGATCCACGATCGGCGCG
>CAXAVQ010000403.1:0-2377 GCA_963971985.1 uncultured bacterium | reverse complement strand
CCAAGTTCGAGTTCGGGTACCCGCTCGGTCCCGACGGGAGTCGCTCCTCGGAGCGGCCCATCGTCGTCGACGAGGTGCTCACCCCGGATTCGAGCCGGTACTGGCCCGCTGACACATGGAAACCGGGCGGCGAACAGATCAGCTACGACAAGCAGTTCGTCCGCGACTACCTCCAGACGCTGACCGACAGCGGGCGGTGGGACAAGACCGCCGGCCCGGACGGTCTCGGGCCAGAGTTGCCCGAGAACGTGGTCGAGGGCACGCTGAGCCGCTACCGCGACGCGCTCGATCGCCTGTTTGGCTGACATTCACCCCGTCAGGGCAGAGCCGGCACCGCAAGCGGCAGGGTCTGCACCGCAGAGGAGAACCCCGCGGGGACAACCGTCAGGCGGACTTCCCCCGCCATCGCTGAAGGGCCTCCCACAGTGATGCGCATCACCCGGGCGTAATACGCGTTGTCGCCGTAGGTGGAACTGTCCTGCTGGGCGATGACCGTCGCGTCCGTCACCCACTCGGTCGAGAGGAATGTCGGCCATGAGTCCGGATCGGGTTCGCCGGAGAGGAACATGATGTCTGGGCTGGTTCCCACTGCGAAATAGGTGTCGAACTCCAGGCATGGCTCGGCGTCGATGTCCGATGCGCTCGGAAGGGAATTCGAGTTCTCCACGCCGGGGAACTGGATGATCGGGCCACCGACGACAACCGAGAACGCCGCCGCACCGCCCGTGCCGGTCGCGGCTCCGATCAGGCGATCGGGCGTGGGCGAGCGCATGAGCAGGTCGAAGGTGCGAGCGCTTGAGAGGTCGATATCGTCGACCATGTCGCCGTCGACGTCGGCGCTGCAACCGCCGTTGTCGACCTCGTGCCAGACGAGGCTGATCGTGCTGACGTCGCCGGTGGGCCCGTCGTCGTCCCCGTCGTCGCCATCCCCGTCGCCCCCGCCATCATCACCGCCGCCATCGTCGTCTCCGTCTCCGTCGCCGTCGGGGCTGTCAGAGCCGCCGTCGCCACCGTCGCCGCCGTTGTCGAGCCCACCGTTTGGTGCGGACCAACTGGGGACCGTGAGTGAGCGATTGACCGGAAGGCCGCCGCCGGAAGGCGCGGTGGCAACTGTGATCTGCCCCCCGATGGTCACTTGGCCATCAGGAGCGGTGAAACGGCCCAGACGCAGGTAGTACGCGTCATCACCGAAGAGTGTCGGGCTCTGGGAGGCTTCGACCAGTATCCCGAACCACTGCGCGTTGAGCGTGGGATCGTAGATGGGGTCTCCGCCGAGGATCCCAGGGCTGGCTGGTCCGAATGCGAGATAGGTGTCGAACTGAACACAGGGGTTCTGCGCAATTTCTTCAGCACTGGGTGGCTTATGAGGCGAGGAGAAAGGCGAGGATCGACTCACCTGGGTAAACCCGGCACCGGCGATCGTCATGCCGGGCGAGCCCACACCGGAATCGACGGACAGGATCCGTGCGGGGCTTGTCGTTCGTATGTAGAGGTCACGACTGCGTTGCCCGGAAAGGTTGCTGCAGCCGGAGATGGCGGCATCGACCCAGACGAGTTGAGCATTCGGACCGCCGGTTCCGCCTCCGCCGCCACCGATGATGATGCCACCACCACCGCTACCGCCGCCGCCGCCGTTGGATCCTCCGCCTCCGGATGAGCCTCCGCCGGACCCTCCTCCTCCCGACGCCCCACCTCCGCCCGAGCCGCCACCGCCTTCGAAGACGCCACGGTTCGCGGCATCGATCAGAACGTCGATCACGCTCTGCGGCAAGCCATCGGGGATGATCAGTCCGGGCGGGAGTCCTGACAGATCGGGTCCGGATGTCCCGTTGGGGCCGCTCGGCGGACTTGGCATTCCCATCGGTGGGGGGGTGACGGCGGGGGATCCCGCTCCTGGCCCGGATCCGCCACCCGCACCGGGGCGCGAAGACTGCTGGCCGGCACGCTGGCGGGCGTCTTCATCACGGCCACGGTTCCGATCGGCTCCGTCCGCCCGATTCGGGTTGGTTCGAGAGCGATCGATGGTGGGATTGCGGCTGGTGCCCGATGAGCTATTGGCGGAATCGCTGAGCGAGTCATCGAAACGATTGGGTGTTTCCGCGGCGAGGGGACCGTCGTAGCCCGCGAAGCTGCTGCCCTGATTGACTGAGCGAAGGCTCGCGCGCGAGTCCCCGATCATCGCGAGGCCGGAGTTGCCCGAGCCATTTTGATTGGATCCCCCGATATTCGGTCGAGTCATCCCGATCGAGACCGTCTCACCGGGACCGTCGCCCCCGCTGGACATCACCGCGATGCCAGCGACGCCGAGCACTCCGATGGCGAGTGCGATGAGCAGGGGTTTGTTCATGGTGCGGTCTTTCGAGGCTGGTGGTACGCC
>CAXAVQ010000402.1:0-2378 GCA_963971985.1 uncultured bacterium | reverse complement strand
CTGTGGTACATCCGCGAGGTCGACCCGCAGTCGCTGCTGCTCACCGGCCTGACCGCCGGTGTGCTCGGCGGTCTCCTCGGCATCGGGGGCTCGATCATCATGATACCGGCGATGGCGATGCTCTTCGCTAGACGTGACTGGTCGGACCAGCACCTGATCCAGGCCGCGGCGATGCTCGTCAACGTCGCCGTCGCGATTCCGGCGGCACGTAAGCACTACAAAATGGGCGCGTTCCGGGCCGACCTGTTCCGCGCCATGCTTCCCGCGACGATGTTCTTCATCGTGGTCGGCGTGCTGGTGTCCGATGTGCTCCCCTCCGCCTGGCTGCGTCGCCTGTTCGCGGTTTTTCTCGTGTACGTCGCGGTGACGAGCGTCGGGAAGGCTCTGCGAAAACGCCAGCCCCACGAACCCGACAACGAGCGTGTCACACGCCTGCGAGGCGGCTTCGTCGGGTCGGTCATGGGCTTCCTCGCGGGCCTGCTCGGCATCGGCGGCGGCGGCATCGCCGTCCCGCTCGCACATGTCGTCTGCAAACTCCGGCTCAAGAACTGCATCGCCGTCAGCTCGATGGTGATGTGCCTCACCGCCGGTGTCGGAGCCGCCCTCAAGATCGCGCTGCTCCCGGGTCACGGACACTCGGTCGCTGAACCCTTCATCCTCTTCCTCTGCCTTGCCCCGACTGCCATCGTCGGGTCCGTCATCGGCGCCTCCCTCACGCACCGCATTCCGGCGAACGCTCTGCGTCTGGTCTTCGGCGTGATCATGCTCGTCGTCGCCGCTCGAATGTGGATGGCCGCGACCGCGACGGCCCCTGCACCTGAACCCGACACCGCACCCGAGCAAGTGATGCCGGCGGCTGAATAACAGGGCCGGACGTCGCCCCTGATCAACACAGACCCAACGGCGTCCAGAAGACGTTGCGATCTCGCAACATCCCGCTCGACCTTGGCTCGGCGATCGCCGATGTGTCGCGGGTATGCAACAGCCGCCCAGCGAAGACCCGAGGAAGACACCGAAACCGGCGATCCGTCCGCGCCATCACCTGCCCGGCGGACCGACCGGCTCTCCCGAGCACGCGCTGACCCGGCTCGACGAGGCCGAGCGTCTGGAACGAGCTCTGCTCCATGAACTTTCAGGGCTCCTCGACGGGTCGACCCGCTTCCTGCGCCTTGCCAAGCGTGAACTCGAGGGCGGGTCTCTGAGTTCGGTCGGCGCCGCCGCGGTGATGAACCACCTCTGCGCCGTCGAGTCGGCGCTGACGACCATGGCCGGCATGGTGCAGTCCACGCGCGATCACGCCTCCGACCGGCCTCACCCGCGCTACATGGTCGCTCCGCAGCCCGTCCACGTCGCGATCGACGCGGCGGTCGCGCACACGCAGCATCTCGCCGCGGAGCGTGGCATTCGTGTCGAGGTCCATGTCGACGTCACGGCATTGAGTGCCCCCCCGCTCCCGATCTACCCCGTGATCGCGAACGCTCTGCGAAACGCCATCGAGGCCTGTGATGGCCCTGCCGATGGAGACCGCCCGGACGGCCCACGGATCCTCATCAAGGCCTGGTGCCCTTCCGGCGAACCGACGCTCCGGATCGAAGTGCAGGACAACGGGCGCGGGCTTTCCGATCGCCTGCGTGCGGACGCCAACCTCGCTTTCTCATTGGGGTACAGCGACCGCCCGAACGGATCGGGTGTGGGCCTCGCGCTCAGCGCAGACATCGTCTCGTCGCTCGGAGGCACGATCTCGCTCCGTTCGCGCGAACCGCGCGGCGCGGTGCTCGACGTCTCGATCCCGGTCTGGTCCGGCTCGATCGCATCGCGAGAGGACGGTCACCATGGCTGAGAAGCGCCAGAAGACCTCATCGAACGTCAGCGGTCGGATCCTGATCGTGGACGACGACCCGATCGTTGCCGAATCACTGAGCGAATTTCTCTCCGCCGAAGGCTACAGCACGGCGGTCTGTTTCAACGGCGCGGAGGCGCTCGAACTGCTGCGCGAGGCTTCGGCTCCCGAAGACAGCGCGACCCGTCGGCCCGAACCGTTCAACATCGTGCTGACGGACGTGTCCATGCCCGGCATGTCCGGGCTGGAGCTGGTCAAGACGATCGGCAGGGAGCACCCGAGTATCGTGCCGGTCGTCCTCACGGGTTACGGCACCATCGAATCCGCGGTGAAGGCGATCCGCGACGGCGCGTTCGACTACATGTCCAAACCGGTGGTCGACGACGAGCTGCGCATGACACTTGAGCGAGCTCTGCGTCAGCAAACCCTGCTGGCCGAGAACACGAACCTCAAGAAGCAGCTCGACACGAAGTTCGGGCTCGGCTCGGTGATCGGTCGAGACTACCGGATGGCCAAGGCCTTTGAGATGATCGAGGCC
>CAXAVQ010000401.1:0-2385 GCA_963971985.1 uncultured bacterium | reverse complement strand
TCTCGATGAGCGACGCGAGCCTGCGGATCGCCTCGGACGGGGCGGTGTTCGAGGGCGTTGCCGGTTTCGAGTCGATGGATGTGCGGGTCGGGCTGCGTCTGGAAGATCTGGTGGGGCGCGCCTCGATCAACGCGAGACTCCGGGATGGACAGACGCCGGAGGTCGCCGTCGACCTGAGCGGCGAGCGAGCGCTCGTCGGGGGAGCGCAGTTGTCGGACGTGCGCGCCCGCGTCGAAACCGGGGCGAGGTTCGTCAGCGAAGAGAACGGGCGCCTTGCCGATGCGCCGGGCACGGTGTACGTGCCGTCGGTCGCGGCCTCGATCGCCGGTGGACGGCTCGCCGCCAGCGGTTCGATCCGGCCTGATCCGCGATCGGCATCGTTCGAGGGCGGGGCGTGGCGGGCCGACGCCGACCTGAGCGGGCTCGACTTTGGTCGTTTGCTCGGCGAGGTGTCGCGCGATCCCGAACGGGTGGCGCAGGCCCCGGAGAACCGCGGGCTGCTCGACGCGAACTTTTCGTTGACGGGGCGGCTCGGCAATGTCGAGGCGCAGCGTGGGCGGGCGCTCATCCGCGTCCAGCCCGCTCCTGGATCCGACGGCACCGAGGTGCTCAGGCTGCCCGGTCTGATCGAGTTTGTGAAACTTTCGAACCTGCAGGCGCCGGTGGGTGAGCCGATCGATTTCGCCTACGCGGAGGCCTTTATCGAGGGGGCGGTGGTCAACCTGCACGACCTCTCGGCCGAGTCGAAGTCCGTCTCGATCAAGGGATCGGGGACGATGACGCTGCCGGATCTGGGGCTCGACCTGACCTTCACGACCGTCGTCCTGCGCGATGTTTCCCTGCTGACGGAGATTTTCGAGCGGGTCCGCAACGAGCTTGTGACGGCACGGGTCGGCGGCACGCTTTATGATCCACAGGTCGAGGTCGAGCAGCTCACGGCTACGCGCAAGCTGCTCGACGCGATCATCGGAGGCGAGGACCAGCGTCCACGCCCGTGAGGACGCGATCGATGCGTCCGACCACAGACCATGAAAGAACGAATGAACCAGAACGATTCTGAGAAGATCAACAACATGTCGCGCCTCGATTCGGTGACCCCGGACCCAACGCGAGAGGACGCGTACCCGGCCATTCACTCGCCGATGAGGGGCAAACGCCGCGTCGATCAGCCGGACTTCGTCGAGAAGCTCGACGCCCTGATCGCCGAGTGCGGCGGCGATACGAGCGTGTACGAGGGCGAGCTCATCCGCGAGCAGCTCATCACCGCGCTCAAGCTCATCACCGACGATCGGGATACCGGCGAGTTGAAGCTGCTGACGACGGCGTTCAAGGAATTGCGCTACGCGTACCAGGTGTTCAGCAAGTACCCGGACCGGCACAAGATCTCGATCTTCGGTTCGGCACGCACTCCTCCGGAGAACCCGGACTACCAGGCGTGCGTCGAGTTCAGCCGCCTGATGGCGGCCAACAACTGGCTGTGCATCACCGGGGCGGGCGACGGGATCATGAAGGCCGGCCACGAGGGTCCCGGCGCGGCGTCGAGCTTCGGGCTGGCGATCCGCCTGCCGTTCGAGACCACGGCCAATGACGTGATCGCCGGCGACGACAAGCTCATCAACTTCCGCTACTTCTTCACCCGGAAGCTGATGTTCGTCAGCCAGTGCGAAGCGGTCGCGGTGTTCCCCGGCGGCTTCGGCACGCAGGACGAGATCTTCGAGGCGCTCACGCTCGTGCAGACCGGCAAGTCGGCGATGGTGCCGATCGTGCTGTGCGAGGCGGAGGGCTCGACGTACTGGGAGCACTGGGACAACTACGTCCGGCGTTCGCTGCTGAACAACGGCATGATCTCGCCGGAAGACCTGAACCTCTACTACATCACGCGGGATATGGAAGACGCGGTGAACCACATCACGCGCTTCTATCGCAACTACCACTCGTCGCGCTACGTGAAAGACGACCTGGTCATCCGCATCAAGAAGCCGCTCGACCCGGGCGACGTGCGTCGCCTCAACGAGGAGTTCTCGTCGCTGATCGCCTCGGGCGAGATCGTGCAGCGCGGGCCGTACGATGTTGAGGAGGACATGCTCGAACTGCCCCGGATCGCCTTCCACCACACCCGCCACAACATCGGGCTGGTGAGGCGCATGATCGACCGGATCAATGAGTTCACCCCGGCCAGCAGCGACCATCTGCACCCGTCCGAGATTTACTGAACGGTGAGAAGCGCCGGGGAACCGCGTCGGGCCTCGAGGGTCAGACGCTCTGCAGAAGCGATGGCGAGAACACAGAGCAATCTCACCCGCCGGTGCCTCGCCGGTCTCGCGCTCGGGGCGTTGTCCCTGCTTTCCGCCTGCGTCGGTGGTGGCGGGGGGAGCGACATGCCTT
>CAXAVQ010000400.1:0-2397 GCA_963971985.1 uncultured bacterium | reverse complement strand
GAACAGTGATCAGGCCGAGGTTTCGGCTTCCTGCTCGGCCGGTTGAGCCTCGTCGTTGGCGGGAGCGGACTTCTCGGCGGCTTCCTGCTCGGCCAGGTCGGCGGCCATCTTCTCGGCACGCAGTTTGACCTCGTCGGCGAGCTGCTCCTGACCGTCGGCGGCCCGCATCTCGTCCTCGCTGAGGTGGTCGCAGCGGAGAACCATGATCCGGAGGATGTCGTCGGAGAGGTGAGCCTGGCGCTCGATGATCTCGACGTTCACCGGGTCGGCGCTGAAGTAGGTCAGGAAGTAGACGCCACGCTTCTGCTTCTTGATCTCGTAGGCGAGGCGACGCTCGTCCCACTTCTTGAAGGCGATGATGTCGGCCTTGCCCCGACCGAGGACTTCCTTCACGTGGTCGACGGCGGCGCCGAGATCGTGAGCGGCGGCCTGGGAAACGAGGAACATCGCCTCGTAGTTGTTCTTGCGTCCTTTGGACTGTGCCATGGTGTGAACTCCCTATGGGTTCTGAGGTTGAAGCCCCGACGCACCGGTCGGAGCAGGGTTGGTGATCGGATTCAGCGGGACGACGATGTGCCGCCCGCGTTGTTGGAAAGCCAGCCTGGATGGATGTCTCCGGGCTGGTGGGAATCGTCCGAGGGCGGATCATCCGCCGCCGGCTTAGGTTTGGGCTTCGCTTTCGGCTCGTCGGGGGCGTTGAAGGCGTTCATCGCGGCGGTTGTGCCCTGGTGGACCCAGGTGCGGACCGCGTCGACGCAGGTCTTCGTGGCCTTCTCGACCTCGACCGCCTGCTCGTCGGTAAACCGCCCGAGCACGTAATCGACCTGCGGGATGATCCCGGGCGGGTCGATGCCGATGCGCAGGCGTGGGTACGCGCTGGTGGAGAGCATTTGCTGGATGCTCGCCAGCCCGTTGTGCCCCCCGGTGCCGCCCTTGGCCCGGATGCGGATCTGGCCGCAGGGAAGGGCGACATCGTCCACGAGGACGAGCAGGTCCGATTCGGCGTCGAGCTTGAAGAAACGGATCGCGTCGGCGACCGCGCGACCGGACAGGTTCATGAAGGTCATCGGCTTGAGCAGGACCACCTTTTCGGCGGCGCCCGAGCCGTCGGCGTTCTCGGCGAGGCGCCCCTCGACCATCAGCGACTGGAACTTGCTCTTCCAGATCTCCGACGGCGCGCAGGCGTCCCGGAGCCGATCGACGGCCATGAAGCCCGCGTTGTGGCGGGTCCGCTCGTACTGAGCACCGGGATTGCCGAGTCCGACGATGAGTTTCATGTCCGGTCAGCGGGTGAGGCCGCTCACTTGTCCTTCTTCTTGCCTTCGTCGTCGCCCTCGTCCTTCTTGGGCTTGATGACTTCGGGTTCGGACCCTTCGGCGGTGATGGCTTCGCCCTCGGTGCCTTCGTCCTCGGTCTCGGCCTTGACGTCGATGAGCACCACGACGGTCTCGGGATCGCAGTCGAGCGTGAGGCCGTCGGGGAGGGTGATCTCGCCGGCGGTCATGTGCTCGTCCGCACCGAGGTCGGAGATGTCCAGGCGGATCTCTTCGGGGATATCCGAGACGCGGCAGGTGACGGGGATCTCGTTCATCTTCTGGACGAGCACGGCGCCCGCGGCACGGAGGCCCTTGGCCTCGCCGACCAGGTGCAGGTGGACGTTGGCTTCGACGATGTCGTCGAGGTTGACGCGCATCAGGTCGCAGTGGACGACGTTGGTGCCGAGGTAGTCGAACTGCAGGTCCTTGAGCAGCACGGTCTGCGTCTTGGATTCTTCGGTGAGTTCGATGTTGAACACGCGCTCGCCGGACTCGAAGAAGCGGAGGGCTTCCTTGTGGTCGAGGCTGAGGTGGGCCGGGTCTTTGCCCTGGCCGTAGAGCACGCAGGGGAGCTTGCCGACGTTGCGCTCACGCTTGGCGTAACGGGTGCCCTTCTTCTCGCGTCGTTCGGCCTGCAGGGTGTGGGTCGCTTGCATGACTTCAATCTCCATTCAGAACCGGGACGACCCGGTGTCGGTGTCACTGTGCTTGAACCTCAGCGCTTGCTTTCGGCGAAGTTGCGGAAGAGCGCGCTGATGGACTGGTTGTGGTGGATGTGGTGGATGGCGTCGGCGAAGAGCTTGGAGATGCACAGCACCTCGATGCGGTCGTCGATGTCCTTGAAGCGGTCGCCGCCCTCGAGCGTTTCGCGCGGGATCGTGTTGGTGACGATGACCCGTTCGATCGGGCTGGCCTTGATCTTCTCGACGGCCTTGCCCGCGAACACGGCGTGGGTGGCGGCGACCGTGATGCTCTTTGCACCCTGCTTCTTCACGAGCGACGCGGCTTCGCAGATCGTGCCGCCGGTCGAGATCATGTCGTCGACCATGAGCACGTCGCGCCCCTCGACCGAGCCGATGAT
>CAXAVQ010000399.1:0-2400 GCA_963971985.1 uncultured bacterium | reverse complement strand
CCCGGCCGGCCCGGCCATCTCTTCGAACACATGGTTCAACTGCCGGTGCAGGTGGTGCAGTTCCGCAAACGCCCCTTCCGCGGCGTCACGCAGCGTCTCTTCGGGGTCCAGATCCGGATCCTGTTTCAGATAGCCCACTCGCGCGTTCTTGGCGACCGCGATGTCGCCCGAGTCCGGCTTGAGTGCGCCCGCCATCGCCTTCATCAGCGTGGACTTTCCCTGCCCGTTCCGCCCGACGATCCCGATGCGCTCCCCCGCCTCGATCGACAGCGTCGCCCCATCAAGAATGATGCGCGTTCCGAAAGCGTGGGCGATATTGGTGGCGGCGAGCAGGGGCATGGGTCGGCGATTGTAGTCGGAAGCGAACGAGCGTCGCGGACGCTCAGTCCTTCTCGTTCTCGCGTGCGTTCTCGCGACCTTCCTCCACGATCTCCTCGCCGTTCTCCGGGTCATCCCCTTCCGGCTCCGGAGAGACACCCTCGCTCTCGACCACAGCGAAATCCGCGAACATCGCCAGGTGATCCGACCCGGGTGCGGTCTCGAGTTCGAGTTCGCCCACACGGAACCCGTCGCTCAAGAACACGTGATCGATCGGGTACCGCAGCAACGGCGTCGACGCCGGGAAGGTGGAAAACAGCCCGCGCCCCCGGCGCGGATCCAGCATGCCGCTGAGCCGAAGAAACAGACGCGTGGTGTGCGACCACGCCGCGTCGTTCAGATCACCAACCACCAACCGATCGGTCCGCGGCTCTTCCGCGATCCGCTTGGCCAGCAGCACCAGTTCCGCATCGCGGACCCGGCTGTCGTGCCGGTCGCCGTCGTCCGATTCCAGGCCCGGCGGCGTCGGGTGGACGACGTGCACCGCCACCTCGCGACCGTTGCGGAGCCGGACCCGCCCGTGCAGCGACGGCCGGTCATCGGTCACCAGGTGCTCCACCGACGTCTCGCTCAGTTCGAGCTTCGACCACAGCACGATCCCCAGCCCTTCCGGGCGCACCGCCTCGATGCGGTGTTCGTACCGCTCTCGCACGCCATCGAGCGCACGCATCCACTCGTCATCGACTTCCACCAGCACGAGCACGTCCAGATCGTCCCGATCCAGCCAACTCGCGACCGCGTCTCGCCGGTCGTTTTCGTAGTCGAGGTTCGACACCAGCACGCGCAGACGCTCGCCCGGTTCCGACGCCCTCACCCCGGCAACCGCGTCCGGCCAGACCGGCAGGAACTGGATCACGTACACCCCCTGCACCACAGCGCAGGCCCCGAAGAGCACCAGCGAGGCCACCACCGGGAGACCAGGTTGCCCCGCCACCAGCAGCACCACCGACGAGAGCGCTCCGAACAGGCACAACGCTCCGAGCTGCGCCCTCGGGAAATCGCACACCCGCACCACCCACCACCCGCTGCGCACCCACGGCAGCGCCGTGAACACGCCGAGCAGCACCGACGCGCCGAGCACGATCCACGACAGCAGTATCACGGCCTCAGCCCTTGGGGCGTCGCGATCCGACACCGAGGTCCGGCGTGCGGAACTCCGCGTTGAGCGCCGCCCACATGTCCAGCAGGCGACTCGTCTCCCGGCGCAGCACCTCGGCCCGCTCCTCGGCGCTCTGGTAGAAATCCGTGGTCTCACGCGGGTCGCGACCGCCCGTCCGCTCGCTCGTCAGCCCGTCCAGACGCGCCTGCAGTTCCGATGCGCGGTCACGCACCCGGGCCCACTGCACCAGCACCTCATCCCGAGCCGCGACCGCTTCGGGAGACTGCGGCTCGTACCCCTCCAGATCAACCTCCACCCACTGGACCGCCTTCTGCGCCTCAGAAATCGTCTGGACGGTGTCCACCTCCTGGTAGCCCGGTCGGTCGCCCAGCAACGACTTGTTCGCGCACCCCGCGCACCCGATCGCGCAGCCCAGAAGAACCGACGCCCCGATCCGACCTAGCATTCTGCAGTCCATCTCCGTCCCTTTCGATCCGAGCGTTGCCGTGGGTATCCTAAAATCCCATCGACTATAGCACCTCGCCCACAGGATCCCGCATGATCGAGCAATCCACCCCGCCCACCGGCGAAGACGCCCCGCCGCCCATGATGGCCTCGCGCACCGCCGAGGAGGCCAACGCCGCCCAACGCGCCGCCTACGACCGCGCCCGCGCCGCCGCCCACGCCCCACGCGATGTGTCTTCGAAGAAGGGTTTGCTGTACGCGTACATCGGCATGGCGATCGCCGTGGTGGTCCTCACGGTCGCGGGGGGGATCATCTCCGGCGCCTCCGGAGCACTGATCGGCTTCATCGCGGGCATCGTGATCGTCCTGATCGGGAGCGTCCCGGTCTGGATGGCCTCGCGCTCCTACGCCAACGAACGCAAAACGGGCCGGCGCCTGTAAGAGGCATCCGGCCCGCT
>CAXAVQ010000398.1:0-2400 GCA_963971985.1 uncultured bacterium | reverse complement strand
CGAACCGCTGGCACGACGCCATGCGCTTCGAGATCTCGGCGGTCCTGCAGACCGAGCACAACGATGCTCGCGTCATGCCGACCCCGGACGGCACCGGACTGACCTTCACGCGCAACATGAGCGATGTGATGATCCACGACCTCGTCACCGGCGAGGAGCGTGTGCTGATCGAGACGTGGGATATGCGTTCGGAGTGGCGGATGTCGCCGTGCGGTCGCTACGTCGCCTACGCGGTCAACGACATGGACTTCAACACGGATGTGCACATCGCCCCGGTCGACGGCAGTTTCGAGCCGGTGAACATCACCATGCACCCGGACAATGACTACATGCCGCGCTGGTCGCACGACGGAAAGATCCTGTCGTTCGTCTCCGGCCGGAACGACAACCAGAACGATGTGTTCCGGGTCTATCTCGACCCGGACCTGACCTCGCTGCGCGGCAAGGAATTGGAGGCGTATTACGATGCGGCCGCTGATGCGGTCAAGAAGATCAAGCCAGTCGATCCGATCGACTTCGATGCACTCCGCGCCATGCACGAGGCCGGCGAGTACGAGCGTCCCGAGGCCGAGAGCGACGAGCCGTTCACGCACGAGGACCTCAAGACGGCGTACCTCCGCCTTGACCGGATGACCTGGCTCGACGGGGCCGCGTGGGACCTCGAGATGACGCCTGCTGCGGATCGATTCGTCTTCTCCGGCGTGGTTGACGGTACGTCGGGCATCTGGTCCGTCGACTGGAAGGGCCAGGACCGCAAGCGTCTGACCGGGTCGGGGAGCGTGCAGCAGCTCTCGCACGACGGCAAGAAGATCATCCTCGTCAGCGGCGGTCAGGCGCAGTCGGTGAACGCCTCCGGCGGCGGCGACTCGACGCACCCGATCTCCCACGAGATGCGGATCGACCTCGCCGAGCAGTCCAAGTGGAAGTTCGAGGACGCCGCGCGAACCCTCGGTATGACTTTCTATCACGATGACATGAAGGGGCTGGACTGGGACGATCTCACGGACCGATACGCCGCCCTGGCCGAGAAGGCCCGCACCGCGGACGAGTTCGCGCACGTTGCGTCGCGGCTGTTGGGCGAACTCAACGGCTCGCACCTTGGCGTCTACCCGCCTGATCGTGTCTCGTCGGACGTCCGCGTGTCGAACGGGCGCCTCGGCATCGATTACACCCATCTCGGTGACGCGATCCGGGTCGATCGGGTGCTTCACCAGTCACCTGTATCCACGGGCACGATGGCGTTGCGCGAGAGTGACCACATCGTGATGGTGAACTTCGTGGACGTCGATCCGCTGACGTCGTACGAGGAACTCCTGCGCGGACGCATCGGCGAGGAGACCGTGATCACGGTCCGGCGGCCGCTCGACTCCTTCGACGAGGACCGACGCGAAGCGCTCGCCGACCGCGTCGAGGATGGCATGGTCGAGATCAATCTGCTGGTTACTCCGATCTCCTACGGTCAGGAGAGCGGGCTCCGCTACGACCAGTGGCAGCTCGACCGTCGCGCTCTCGTCGAGGAACTCTCGGACGGCCGGATCGGCTACCTGCACATCCGGGGAATGAACATGTCCTCGCTGGAGGAGTTCGAGCGTGACCTGTTCGCCGCGGCGTACGGCAAGGATGGGCTGATCGTCGACGTCCGCAACAACGGTGGCGGGTCCACCGCCGACCTCGTGCTGTCGTCGATCATGGTGCAGCCGCACGCGTACACGGTCGCACGCAACGCCGATCTCTCGTACACGGACGGCTACCCCCGTGACCGGCTGTTTATCCAGCGGTACACCAAGCCGATGACGATGATGTGCAACGAGAAGAGTTTCTCGAACGCCGAAATCGTCTCCCACGCGTTCAAGACGCTCGGACGCGGAACGCTCGTGGGTCAGCAGACCTACGGCGGCGTGATATCGACCGGTGCGTTCTCACTGGTCGACGGCACGCGGGTGCGTCAGCCGTTCCGCGGCTGGTATCTGCTCGATGGCACGGACATGGAGAACAACGGCGCGATGCCCGATGTCGTCATCGAGCAGACACCTGAGGCGGAATCGTCGGAGGCCGACGAGCAGATCGAGGCCGCGGTGCGCGAAATGCTCGGTCGCCTGTAATCCGGCGAGCCGCGTTCCCAACCAACTCGCGGGGGCGCCATCGTGGTGCCCCCGCACTCTTCTGGAGATGAGGACAATCATGAAACACGTTTGGACCCCGGCCGCGCTGGTGGCGGCATCGGTGTTGAGCACCGCGCCCGTCGGTCTCTCGTCAGAGATCAAGCCCGACGCGACGCTCCTGCAGTTCCCCGACGTTTCGAAGACCCACATCGTCTTCGCGTACGCGAACGACCTGTGGCTCGTGCCGCGTGAGGGCGGCACGGCGCAAAAAGTCGCGTCACCCCCCGGAGCGGAGGTG
>CAXAVQ010000397.1:0-2413 GCA_963971985.1 uncultured bacterium | reverse complement strand
TCACTGAAGAGGGCCCAGGCACAGCTCGCAGACCTTGGAGACCTTGCGGTCGCAATCCGCGGCGAGCAATTGATGCTGCGCGACACGATCTACCGCGCTCACACCGCCGGCGGTCGCTATATCCCTTCGGTCGGCGATCCGATCGTAAGCCCTTTCGCTCCGGGAAAACCGGCGGGCCTGCGCGATCGCTTCCTTCAGGATGTCACCGGTTATCTGAAAGCCAGCCGAGCAGCGAATCTCTCTGCTGCGGACAAACTCTTCCACAACTTCGAGAACGCGCTGAGCGAACACGATCCGACAGTACGGGAACACTTGATCGAATCCGCCCGCGACCCGATCAATTCACTCGACGATCGATACGAG
Source organism: uncultured bacterium (assembly GCA_963971985.1). Classification (GTDB taxonomy): domain Bacteria; phylum Planctomycetota; class Phycisphaerae; order Phycisphaerales; family UBA1924; genus JANSXG01. The sequence continues at coordinate 2,050 of CAXAVQ010000397.1, read as the reverse complement.
TTCTTGAAATCGATGGCACCCGTTCTTGGCTCCGTCATTCGCACCCGGTTTGAAGTGCAAGCCCGCATCACCGCCCTCACCATCCTCCTCGCCATGGCCGAACACCGCCTCGACCACGGCGGCTGGCCGACCTCCCTCGACCAACTCGTCCCCGATTACCTCGACGCCATCCCCGTCAACCCGCTGACCGGCCAGCCCTTCGAGTACGACCACGAACCCGGCGAACCGCCCTCGCTGCTCCGCCTCGGAGTCGATCCAGATCGTCTCTGAGCCCACACAGCCCCGCCCCGGCGGCATCCCACCCGTTCAGCAACCCCTCTCCCGGATACCCCGCCATGCCACGCGACACCACCTCCGACTCCAAGGACAAATCCACCCGCGACCCACTCAGCGGCAAGGCGTGGACCGCCATCGCCGCGGCCAGCCTGTTCGCCTGCATCCTCGCCTGGGTCGTCGCCAGCGTGCTCACCGCCACGCCCTCGGTCGACCCCACCGTCCACGCCGACGCCGTCGCCCTCGCCAGCCGCGACCAGCCCGACCCAGACCAGCCCAGCCGCTACACCGACCTGGTCGAGGCCCTGACCGAACTGGATCGGCAGATCGACGTGCTCGCGGGCGACATCGTGTCCGACGAGGAGTTCCAGCAGACCGGCACACGGTCGCTCAACTTCTTCGCCATCCTCGAAGAACCCGATCCCAGCGCCGACGACGCCGAACAGATCGCCCGCCAGGCCGCCGAGGCCCGGCGCGCGTCCGACATCGTCCTTGAAAGACGCCTCCTCGATGACTTCTTCGATGTTCTCCGTTCGCCCAATCTGGCCCATGAGCATCCCAACGCCTTCGACGACGCCGGAAACCTGCTCCCCATGTACGAGTGGTTGCTCCCGGAGCTCAGCGATTTCCGCGAGCACTCGATGACGGTCGTCGGAACCGCCCGGGTCCTCGCCGAGCGCGGCGACACCGAACAGGCCGCTCCCCGGCGTGCTCACCCGCCACATCACCCTGGTCGAACACCTCGTCGGCTACTCCATCGGCGCGCTGATCGCCGCCGAGATCGAGCACCTCGCCACCCACCCAGACCTCACGCCCGAAGCCCTCGCCACCCTGCAGCGCGCGCAGGAGCGTCTGGCCGACATCGGCAGCGTCGAGATCGCCATCGACGGCGAAGCCATCTTCATGCGCGACTTCCACTACCGCACCCACACCGCCGGCGGGCGCTACATCCCATCCGCCGGCGACGAGATGATGGATTCCTGGGGCAATCCCGCGCCCGAGCACTCGCTCGTCACCAAACTCAAGGACGCCTCCGGCTACCTCGCCGCCCGACGCGACACCAGTCTCGCCAAGACCGAAGAGCTCTACGACATCATGCGCGACGCGATTCACGAAACCGATCCCACGAAACGTGCGGCGATCTTGAGCGACCTGGACCGCGAAATCGAATCCCTCAGCCCGCGCTACGCCCTAATCCAGATGGTCATGCCCGCCGTCGCCCGCGTCATCACGAACACATCGAAGTACGAGGCCCAAGCCCGCGCCATGGAGGTCCTCCTCGCTATGGCCGCTTACCGCCTCGACACCGGCGACTGGCCGACCGCCCTCGACCAACTCGCCCCCGACTACCTCGACGCCGTGCCCATCAACCCGGTCACCGGCGAGCCGTTCGAGTACCGCCACGAACCGGGCGAGCCACCGTCGATCCAGCGCCTCGGCGTTGCGTTCTGAGCGGATCGACAGCGTGAAAACGCTCGCAGCCATCGGTATCGGATCTGAGAAAGCGATGTAGGAATAACCTCTTACCGCTATCCTGAAAGGCGATGACCAAACCAGTCTACGAGTCAGAGTCTGCCAGCAGCGGCAAGCCGTCTCGCTCCCGGCGAACAACCATCGCGCTCTTCCTTATCATTTTGCTGCTCGTGCTGGCCCCGGTCGGCTGGCTCGTGGTCACGCTGCAGATCGCCGAGCCGGCTCCGAATACGATCCACGAGCAGACGCTCCGAGAACTCGCACTGAGCCAGCAGCGCGACCCCGACGCCCCAAACCGACACGC
>CAXAVQ010000396.1:0-2431 GCA_963971985.1 uncultured bacterium | reverse complement strand
CGACACAACGCCGCGGAGCAGCAGCGTGAAACCTTCGGAGGCGGTGTCGAGCGTCGGGTCGAAGGCGACCGATGACGTGCCGACGACCGGCTGGAGGTCAGAGATGAACGCACGCTGAGTGGTCACGGAGACGTTCGCGGTGCGGCCGTTCGTGAAGGTGAGGCGGGGAGCGGTCAGCACGACGCTGCGCCGGTCGGCCTGCGTGGCCTCGACGAGGAAGTCCACCTGGATGTCGTCGAAGAACGTGCCGGCCACGCTGAGCGCGGGGCTCAGGGTCAGGATGTTCGAAGCGAACTCTGAGCCGCTCAGGATGTTCGTCGCGAGTTCGTTGGAATTGCCCTCGACCGGGATGATCGAGAACGAGCCCTGCGGGACCGGACCGGCGACGAAGTTCGCATCCGGAACGAACACGGGCGGTGTCGGTCCGGGCGGCTGGAAGAAGCCGGGGGCGGTACCGGTAAAGAGCGGACGTCCGTCGTCAGAGAGCACCTGGCCGGGGTTCCCGAGCGGGGTGATGGGGGTGCCTTCGTCAAGGCCGAACGAGGAGTTCGCGGCGTCGAGCTGGCCGTTGCGACCGTTGAAGTACACGTCGAAATCGAACCCGATCTGCTCGAAGAAGTCCTGGCTCACCGTCAGGAATCGGCACTCGCAGGAGATCTGGATGTTGCGGATCTCGCGGAGCTGCCGGAGCAGGGTGTTGATGTCGCGATGGTTCCGGGCGGTGTTGGTGACGATCAGGTTGCCGTTGAGGTTCTGAACGATACCGGTGTCGCCGCCGTTGTCGCGCCAGCCGTCGAAATCGACCGCGGTCTGGATGATTTCGAGGAGGTCGCGGAGGTTGTCGTCCTCCTGATCGCCCGGCGTGCCCTCCTGATCATCGGGGTCGTCGAAGATGCCGCCGCCGCCGCCGCCGCCACCGCCGCCGCCGCCCTGGTCGAGCACGTCGTCGATGTCGAGATCGGGCACGTTGGAGAAGTCGGGGATCTCGAAGATGAGATCGCGGACGTCGTAGATCACGATGAAGGTGCGCCGACGCAGGTCGCGGTCGGAGGCGATCACCACGATGCCGTCCTGCACCGCCCAGCCGGCGCGGTCGAAGTCGTCGGGGCTGATCTTCTCGAGCACTCGCTCGAGGATCACACGGGCGGGCACCTCGTTGAGCTGTAGATCGACCGGGGTGTCGCGATCGATGCCGATGTCGGCCAGCGAGTCCCAGTCGACGTCGATGTTCAGGTTGGTGACCGTGGCGAGGAAGTTGAACACGCTCTCGGCGGTGTCGTTGTTGAAGCGAGCCGGGATGCGACGGGTGTTCAGCGTCGCGAGCACGCGACGGTCCACTTCGGTATCCACGTAGGCGTCACGCATGCCTCGACGGAAACTGATCTCGGGCCAGTCGTCGGGGTAGTCGAGGACGGCGTCAGGAATGATGGTGCCCTCGTACATCCTGAGGCTTTCCTGGCTGAACGTGTACGCCCGTTCACGCTCGATCTCGCGGTACTCGCGATAGATGATGATGTCACGCAGGACATCACGCATCAGCAGGCCCGTCGGGTTGTTGGGGTCGATGAAGAGGATTTCTTCGACGACCTCGAGGGCTTCCTCGTACTTCTTTTCTGCCTGCAATGAGCGGAGACGGTCGAGGCTCTCGGAGACGCGGGCCGCACGCTCTTCCTGGGTGCGTTCGTCGGCCTGACGACGGGCCTCTTCGATGCCTTCGGTTTGCTCGGCGATCTCCGCGAGGCGGATCTCCTCGCGACGACGCTCGAGTCGCTGCGCGGCTTCGGTGATCTCCGCCAGGCGCTCGCGGTACTCGGCCTCGCCGAAGTACCCGTTGTTGTAGCCGGTCTGCCAGCGGAGGCGGGCCTCGGCGATGGCGATGTTCGCGGCTTCGATGTCGCCCTGCTCGATGGCCGAGTCGGCGATCTCGAGCAGGTTGGTGACTTCGGTCTGGATCTGGCCGCGGATGATCCGGCGGGTCGCCTCGACCTCGTCGAGGTCGCCGGGCTGGGCCGAGCCGATGAGCTGGTTGGCCTCGCGGCTTCTCGATTCGATCCGAGCGAGTTCGTCATCGTTCAAAGCGCGAACGGTGGTGGTGCTGTTGAGGATCGCGGCGTACGCGCGTGCGGCCTCGGCGTAGCGACCGTCTTCGAAAGCGGCGTCTGCCTGGGCCAGCGCCTGCAGGGCGGCGTTCCGCTGGGCCTGCTGGAGCAGGTCGTCTTCGTCGTCACCGCCGTTGCCGTCCTGCGCGCTGCTGGCGAGGGCGGCGAACTCGGTGGCAGCCTTCGTCGTCGAAGGCGCGATCACACCAAGAGCGGCCTCTTCGGCGGAGATCGGGCCGTTCTCACGCTCGATATCGGCGATCCGCATACGCATGCGGTTCAGCGTGCGCTGTTCGGACTGGCCGAGGGAGAGCCCGAGCCGGTCGATGGCT
>CAXAVQ010000395.1:0-2447 GCA_963971985.1 uncultured bacterium | reverse complement strand
GACCAGAACCGCGAGGAGAAGAAGGCCTATCGCACCGACGCGGTACAGCCAAACGGAAGCAACCCCGTCCGACCGCGGCGTGATCTCAGGCTGTACTCGCGGCTTCGTTGACATACGTGGTAGGAGGGACGCCCTTGCGGATGGCTTGGCGGATGTCACTGGCGCAGCGCAGGGCCGGTTTGGCCCTCCCGTCGCGCGTGATCAACCCGCCGTCGTTCATCTCTGGTGAACTGCGTTCCGTGTCGTACAACGCTTGCCAGGCGACAGTGCGTACGAACGGCTTTGAGGCGGCGATCGTCACGGCGTTGAGCATCCACTCGGCCTGCTGCTCACCCGACCACGGGCTCTTCCAGAACCCCGGCTCGGGTGAGTTCTCCTCGGACCGATCGCCCTGCGGCTCCGACGGGGCACCGATGGCGGTGATGTGCAGCGGACGCTCGAAGCGGCTGAAATCGTCGATCAGCGCGGAGATCTGCATGAGGTCGCGACAGCTCCGGCCCGGGACGTGGTCGCCCATCTGGATGCGCAGCCCGAACGCGTCGACCTCGACGCCGGCGTGCATGAGCATTTCGGCGAAGAACGTCGGGGGGACGAGTGTTTCTTCGCCGCCGGGGTGCTCGCCGAACGGGGCGGGGATCTCGATGATCGCCCGCGTATTGGCAGCGCCCTTGCGGATCGCGACAACCGCGAGGCGAGTCAGGTCGACCCACTGGTCGAGCGAGAGCTGGACGCCGTCGGCGACGGTCGGGGCGCTGATGGCGGTCCATCGGGTGACGGCTTTGCGATACCGCTTCACCACGCGGCTGACGTGCTCGTACGCGAACTCTCGGAGCGTCTCGTAGTCGTGTTGCCAGATCGTCAACCACTCGGGCACGCTGCGCGAACTGAGATCGAGGAGCGGGCCGCTGGCGACCGGCAGACGGGCATCGCGCACCGCCCACTCGATCCAGCGGTCGGTGGCCTGGAACGAATACGAGCCTTCGTTCTCCTCGATGTCGTTCCAGCGCATCGGGCTAACGATGAACTGGAACGTGGACTGGATGACTTTCTGCAGCGGGGGAGCGAATCGCTCGTTGTGCACCGCGACGCCGAACTGGGGCAGGTACTGCGACCGGCTCTTCTCGTCGACGGTTTTCGCGATCGCGTAGCGCTGCTCGAACTGGCGTTCGGCCTGGCGCTGAGCAAGGTGTTCGGATGCGGCGAGGGCTCGGGAGAGCGCGTCGGATGCGAGTTGAGCCATCTTCGGGGTGAAGTGGCCGAAGGGCGCGGAAGGTTCCACGAGGGCGTCGGTGAACAGGTCGCGAGCGGCGTTCAACTCGACCATGATCGGGTCATCGGGATCGAGCAGCGACGCGAGTCCCCATTCCTCGAGTTTGTCGAGTACGAGCATGATCCGATGGCGCGCGAGTTCGAGATCGAGCAGAACCGGCTGCTCGCGATCCGGGAGCAGCGTCGTCCGGAGGGTGAGCAGTCCCCAGTCTTTGGTGCTGTATTGAAGCGAGAGGGCCGCGGCCTCGGGAGAAGTCTTGCGACACTCGATGATGCCGTCCTGGAACGTGATCTGGCTCGGAACGGCAAGGTTGTCCTTGCCGATCAGATACGCCCGACGCAGTTCCCACGCGTTCGCCGGCCCGAAATCGTCGAAGACTGCGAAACGAAGCATCGGGCTGGGTCGGCCTTTCCGTCAAGAGCGGCGTGGGAACGGCTCACGCCCGAATCACCCGGTCATTGTCGCGACCGCGTCGCCGTCTGCAAGCACCGCGGGGCGAATCGCTTGCGTTCGCCCTGACCATCTCTGGGAGACCGCGCCGCTGGCTTTCGGGCTCGCCGGATTCCGCTCCGGTACGATGCGGAAACATGTCCAGTTCCACCACTGCCGTCTTCGAAACCCATCTTCCCCTGCCCAACAGGAGACAGGGCAAGGTCCGCGACGTCTACGAACTCCCCGAGGCGGGGCCCGATGCCCCGTCGGCTCTGCTGATCGTCGCCAGCGACCGCCTGAGCGCGTTTGACGTGGTCATGCGGACCCCGGTCCCGGGCAAGGGGCGATTGCTGACGGAAATGTCCCGTCGCTGGTTCGATTTCATCCGAGAGAACAGCCTGGCTGAGACCCATGTGCTCTCTTTCGAAGCGGGTGATCTGCGGGCGTACGGGCTCTCGGAGGACCAGATCGCCGAGTTGGACGGGCGGGTCTGCATCGGGCGTCGGTGCGAGGTGGTGCCCGTTGAGTGCGTGGTCCGGAGCTATCTCGACGGATCTGGCTGGAAGGAGTACCAGCAGACCCGATCGGTCTGCGGGGTCTCGCTCCCGGAGGGGCTCCAGCGCGGCAGTCGCCTGCCGGAACCGATATTCACGCCGGCGACCAAGGCCGACCTCGGCGAGCACGATGAGAATATCGACTTCGAGCGGGCCTGCGAGATCGCCGGTCGGGGGGTTATGGAGCACCT
>CAXAVQ010000394.1:0-2450 GCA_963971985.1 uncultured bacterium | reverse complement strand
GAGCAGCCCATACGTGCCCGCGAAGGTGCGACGCAGCCACGCCATGACCTTCGGGCGCGTGATGACCTGGTTGCGCATCCCCGCGGCGAACACCCCATACAGCGCAAACACGACGAACGTCAACGCCATAAACACAAGGCTGAGCCAGATCATGTGCCACGTGCCTTTCGCCTCGCCCGCGGGAACGAACTGAGGGAGGAACGCGAAGAAAAAGATGGTCAGCTTCGGATTAAGCAGGTTGATGAGCACGGCGGTACGGATGACCCGCCAGAACGAAACCGGGGCGGGGTTCGCGTCGCCGTCGATCATCGTCTTGTCGCGGAATGTCTGCCAGGCGAGGTAAAGCAGATAGGCGACACCGAGCCACTTGATCGTCTGGAACGCGATCGCGGAGGCATTCAGGATCGCGGCCAGTCCGGTGATCGCGGCCACCATGTGAGGGATGACCCCGAGGGTGCAGCCGAGCGCCGCAATAATGCCAGCCTTTGCGCCGCGGGAGAGCCCAGCGGCGATCGAGTAGACGGCGCCGGTGCCGGGGGTGGCGACCACCACGAGGGTGGTCAGCAGGAATGCAATGCTCATCGTCGTCCTTCGAGAGTCGTTGCTTCCGCACAGTACCGCGTCCGCGTAATCCCGAAATACACGAGCGATCAGCCGAAGACGAGCGAATCGCCCAGATGGACACCGTGTAGACATTCGTCCGCGAGATCGGGATGGCATGAAGTCGCGCCCCTCGGGTAGCGAGGTCATGGTCGTGTCGCGGTTACACGTCATCACGCTGGCGGACGATCGGCAGCCACAACTCCGTCGTCGCGGAACGGAAGTCTTCAGCGCGATCGAGGATCGCGACGATCGAGGGGCCTGGTCGCAGCAGCCACGGGTTCGACGGAAACCACTCGGATGCCGATGCCGCATACGTCTCCTGCAGAGCCGCGGGATATGGTCCAGATGCCCGGAACACAGCCCACGTGCCGGCAGGAACCTCGATCACGTCGAGTCCTTCCGGCGTGGTCGTCGCGGCGTCCCGGGCAACGCCGTGCAGATAGGTCAGTGTGCTTCCCTCGGTGTAGTCGGAATCGACATCTGCGCTTATCTGAAGCAGTCCGTGAGGATCCGTGTTGCCGAGCGCCGTCAGTCGCGCGTGCTCGTGCGCCGGCAGAGAAGCGACGTGCGCTTGGATGTGAGGATTCGCGCTCCGGTGGATGAGCGGAACGCGTGCAGCGTGGCCGACGAGCCGGAACGCGGGTCGATCCACGATACGCGTGTCCATCGACGTGGCGCCGTGGACAGTCAGTCGCAGCGTGAGTTGCGGCTGTGACCGAAGCGGGCCGCCGTTCGTCCGCACCTCGATAGGCGCCGCACCGTGGACCGCCCGGAACGCACGTCCGAATGCCTCGGCCGAGCCATAACCAAATCGAACCGCAACCTGGAGAAGCGGATCGCCCGCGATGACGTCGGCCGCGGCGACCGTCATCCGCCGACGCCGCACATACTCGGACAACGGCATGCCGACAAGCGATGCGAACATCCGCCGCAAGTGGTACTCCGTGGTGCCGAAGGAAGCAGCCAGCGCACCGATGTCGAGGTCGTCGGACAGATCCGCTTCGACGACCTCGATGAGCCTGTTGAGCTCACTGATCACACAAGCCTCCCTTCATTCCAATTCTGCTTGCCGGGGTGCAGTGGTTTGTCCGAACGTGCGACTCCGATCCGAGCGGGCCGGCTCGTGACGGCCGGCGACGTCCGACGACACGCAACACCACACACCATCAGGCGTCCCGGGCGCCTTCACCCGACTTGATCGGTCTCCAATTGTCGGGCGCTGGACCCGGCGTGACGAACACCCTGGAAATCGTCTCGCACCACGAGAGTCCAAGCTGAAGGGAAGCATGTTAGACGCCCGTATCGTCGAGCGGACGGCCTTCCGCCTGATCGGTTACGCCGCGTGCGTCCCGGTCGTGTCGGAATTCCGGAATCCTCATGTCGAGGCACACATCACGGCGCTGTCTGCGGAGAACGTGGAGCGGCTCCGAGCACTGGGCTGCTCGGAGCCCTCGGGTCTGCTTCAGGTGAGTACGGAGGTCGACGCCGACTACGCAGTGAACAGTCGGTTCACGTTCATGGTCGGTGTCGCCCTCGATGCGGCTCCGCCCGCACCTGAGCGCCTCGATGTGATCGAGGTTCCTGCCGGCAAATGGGCGGTGTTCCGCACGGGCGCTCCTTTTGCGTCGGCCTGGATGGACATTGTCAGCGAGTGGTTTCCGTCACACCCGTGGCGCCTGCGTCCGGGGCCGTCGATCGTCACTGAGCGCCGACCAGGCGAGCAGCGCGCCGCAACCGCCGAGGTCTGGATTCCCGTTGAACGCGCGTAAGCCAACTCTGCGCGTCTCCCGGCCGAACGCAAGATTCCAACAGTGGGAAGCTCTGCTCCACAACCGCAACAAGCGCCA
>CAXAVQ010000393.1:0-2466 GCA_963971985.1 uncultured bacterium | reverse complement strand
CTCCAACCAGGGTCTGCTCCGGGACACGCAGCAGATGGTCACCGACCCTTCCCACAGCGAACCGCTCGCCTCGTTCCTCACGGCCGAAGCCTCCGCAGCCCCGACGGAACTCGAAAGCGACACCACGGTGGACCGCCGGAAGCGTGCCTTTGCGGAGGAGCGCTTCGTTCAACTCGCGGACCCCTGCCAGTCCAGAGCGGTGCGACTGGCGCGCGAAGTCAAGGGGCTCGTCGTCCACGGCCCTCCCGGCACCGGCAAGAGCCAGACCATCGCCAACATCATCGGTGACCACCTCGCCCGGGATCAGCGCGTCCTGTTCGTGTGCGATAAGCGCACCGCGCTCGACGTCGTCGCCAACCGATTGAATCACATCGGACTTGGCGACCTCTGCGCGCTCATCCACGACGCCAAGCGCGACCAGCGCGATCTCTACATGGCCATCCGGAAGCAGCTCGACGAGCTCACCGAAACGTACGCACGCCCGAAGGCGGAAGCTCGCATCAATGAGATCGACCGGCAACTCCAATCACTGCACGACGAACTGCTCGACACCTGGCGGGCCCTGATGCTCGACGCCGCCGAGACCGGCGTCGCCGACATCCCGGATCTCGAGCGCGCTGGCGGGGACGGCTCGCTGCACGACCTGATCGGTCAATGGCTCGCGATCCGGGCTCCGTCGGTCCTGTCACCGGAACTGGTGCGCAATATCGCTGATGAGGAACTCCGTCGGGCCGAACTCGATATCGAGAACATCCTCAACAGAGGTCTCGAAGTCGAGCACGCCACCAACCCTTGGCCGGACGCCATCGGAATCGACCTCGACGGCTTCCTCCAACTCCCTATGGACCGGCTACGCCAGGCGCTCAAGGCCTGCGAAACGGCCGCGGCCGGCGCGGACGAGTCCCTCCGCGACGACCTCACACCCTTCCGCCCGGAACCGGACCCGCGCGAACAGGCCCGATCTCTCGACGACCTCGCCGATCGCGTCGAGCAGGCGATCCGGGAGATCCCGACAGACGTGCGTCGTCGCTGGGCCGACGCCGGGGCGGAATCACTGGCGAAGGCCGAGGCCGCGCTGGCGTCGGCATCGCCCATGGCCGCCCTGCTCCGCGACGCCCGACCCGACGCCGAGATCGACATCGTGCTGGCCGGAGAATCCCCGGCGATCGCTGATCTCGTCCGCGACATCGGTGCTCTCACGGACTATCAGGGCGTCGAGTCGAAGTGGTGGTCGTTCCTGGCCTTCGGACCGCGAAAGCGGGCTGGCGCGGTCGTGCGCCGGTACGGCTTGCCCCTGACCAGCGATGGGGTGGGTCGTGTGCTGCGGAGCCTGCGATCCCGGCGAGCGGAGTTGATCGTGCGAAGCTGCTTCGAGCAGATCGGGCTAAGCCTCGACCACGTCGAGTCCGGCGGTCTCGCGACACGCCACGCGCACCACGAGGGTGTGGTCCGCCTCGTCCGACAGATCGACGAGATGCGCCTCGCACCCGAGACGACGGCCTCAATCCGAGCGATCCTTTCGGGGGAGAACCCCGCCGGGCCCGTGATCGAATCGCTGCGCGCGTCCATGAAGCGGGCGGAAGCCATCTGCACGCTCACCGCTGCCGCTAGAGAAGTCGGCATCTTCAGCGCGTCGTGGGCTCAGTCGTGCACCGAGCGCCTCTGCGCGCACGAACGCGTATTCCACGAGTTTTCCGGCCTCTGCGAGCAGTTCAGCAGCCTCGAAGAGGTGCTGCGCATCGAGGACAGCCTCGCCAAACTCCCCGAGGGCCTGGCGAGCGCGGTGAACGCCTTGCTCGAGCACGAACTCGGACCAGAGGAAGGCTTCGATACCCTGCGCAAGGCGATGCTCGGGCGACGCATCGCCGAACAGATCCAGAGCGTGCCCGCTCTGAAGCGACTCGACGGCAAGCGCGTCGAGTCGGCCTACGCGCGCATGGCGGATCTCCAGCACGAGAAGATGAGGCTCGTGCGCCAGACCATCGCCGGACGCTGGATCAGCCGGCAGCGCGAACGCCTGCTCGTGGGGACCGGCAGCCGGCTCAACTCACTCGGAGCGGAGGTCAAGCGCCGTCTGCTCACCCGAGGCCATCGCGCCATGCGCATGCGCCAGGTGATCCGCCACGGCCAGTCGATCGAGGGTGGCGACCCGATCTTCGATCTGCGACCCGTCTGGATGGCCAGCCCGGAGACCGTCGCCCAGATCTTCCCGCGCGAGCACCTGTTCGACATCGTGATCTTCGACGAGGCGTCGCAGTGCCGCCTGGAAGAAGCCCTGCCCGTGCTCACCCGGGCCAGGCGCGTCGTCATCGCCGGCGATCCGAAGCAGCTCCCGCCGACCCGATTCTTCGAATCCGCGGTTGTCGCGTCCGAGCAGCGCGAGATCGAGACCGACCAGGACCTCTTCGAGATCCAGCAGACCGAGGTCGAAGACCTGCTCACCGCGTCGTTGAACCTCGAGATCGA
>CAXAVQ010000392.1:0-2472 GCA_963971985.1 uncultured bacterium | reverse complement strand
CGAACGCTACCACGTCGGCGGGTGGTCCTTCGGCGGCGCGGTCGCGATCTGGATGGGCGAGTACGAGCCCGACACGGTCGCCTCGATCACCATGATGGCCGCGACCGGCGTCCAGGAGGGCGAGGGCAGCGGCGACTACACCTTCGAACACATCAAGTACACAGCGGGCTACGGCCTGCTCGTCGTGCTCCCCGAGTTCCTGCCGCACTTCGGCCTGCTCGGCCCGCGATGGTTCCGACACTCGTTCATCCGCGATTTCGCCGACACCGACCAGCGCGAGATCAGCGCCATCGTTCCGGACTTCACGATCCCGACGCTCATCCTCCAGGGGCGCTCCGATTTCCTCGTGCCGGCACAGACCGCCGAACTCCACCACCAGCTCTTCCCCCGATCCCGGCTGGTCATCCTCGACGGCGGGCACACGTCCGGGATCTTCCCGTCCGGGCCCGACGATCCCGATATGCAGGTCGCGCTCCGAGCCCTCGACTCCTTCTATACCCGACACGACCAGCCCGGGCGCATCGTCCTCGAAGGCGTCGCGGACTTTGCCCCCGTCCCACCTCGCAAGCCGACGATGATCGGCGGCTACGAGATCGATCCCGGCAAGACCCCCTGGTGGGCGCTCGTTCTCCTGATCATCGTCGGCACGTTCATCAGCGAAGACCTGACGGTCATCGCCGTCGGTCTCCTCCTGGTCACCGGCCAGATCGATTACGGCGTGGCCCTCCTCGGCTGCTTCCTCGGCATCGTCCTCGGGGATTACGGCTTGTGGGCGCTCGGGCGCTTCGGAGGCACGCGCTTGCTCCGCGTCCCGTTGTTCCGAAGGGTGGTCAGCGAGCAGCAGCTCGAGCACTGGGGGCGCGTCCTCGGACGACACACCGCGAAGGCGGTCTTCCTCTCGCGCATGCTCCCCGGCACGCGCCTGCCGATGTACATCGCCGCCGGCATCGTGCCGGGTCACAACCGCAAGTTTTTGTTCTGGGTGACCATCGCGGTCGGCGTCTGGACCCCGACGCTTCTGATCCTCACCGGGCTGATCGGCCCCAAACTGCTGGGTTTCTTCGAAACGATCTTCCACGGCCCGTGGGCCATTCTCGCGGCGTTCGTCGTGCTGGTGGCCCTGCTGCGTATCGCCTCCCTCGAAGCGACGGAGATCGGGCGTGCTCGGCTCCGCGCCGGGATTCAGCGCTTCGTTCAGCCCGAGTTCTGGCCACTGTGGGTGTTCTACTCGCCGCTGCTCGTCTGGCTCCCGATGCTCGCGCTCAGGCACCGATCGATCACCGTCTTTACGTGCGCGAACCCGGGGATCCCGAACGGCGGCGGCGTCGTCGGCGAACAAAAATCGCGGATCGTCGAGGGATTCGCGACCGGCGGGGCCCCTGTGCTCCACGCCGTCGTCATCTCCCCGATCGGCGACGACACGCTCAGCGACCAGGAGATCGCACGCCGACGCGCCCAAACCCTGCTCGACGCGCTCGCTGACCCCGCTTCCGGCCTCGGCTCGTTCCCGGTCGTCCTGAAGCCCGACGCCGGGCAAAGGGGCTTCGGCGTGCGCATCGTCGAGAACAAGGAACGCGCGATCGAGTACTTCGAGCAGGCCGAGGGCACGGTCGTCGCGCAGCGCTACGACCCCGGCCCCTGCGAGTACGGCGTGCTCTGGGCACGCAACATGGACCTCGCGACCGACGCCCCGATGGACGAGCGCCCGGGATTCATCTTCTCGGTCACGCGCAAAGAGTTCCCGGTCGTCGAGGGCGACGGCGAGTCGACCCTCGAACAGCTCATCTGGAAGCACCCGCGCTATCGCATGCAGGGCAAAGTCTTCCAGAAGCGCCACGAGGCGAACCGCGACCTGGTGCTGCGCAAGGGCGAGGTCTATCGGCTTGCCAAGGCGGGGAACCACGCCCAGGGCACGATGTTCCTCGACGGCGCCGATCTGATCACCCCGGAACTGACGGAGTGGGCCGAGCGCGCCATGCAGGCCTATCGCGACCCCGGCGGACGCATCGACTTTGGTCGCATGGACGTCCGTTGCCCGAGCGAGGAGGACTTCCTGGCCGGACGCAACATCAGCATCATCGAGTGCAACGGCACCTTCTCGGAATCGACGAACATGTACGATCCGAAACGCTCGATCGGTTTCATGTATCGCACCCTGTTCAGGCAGTGGTCGCTCCTGTATCGCATCGGAGCGGGGCGACGGCGCGACGGTGCCAGGCCTGTTGGCCCGATCGGCCTGTTCAGGATCTGGGTCTCGTTCCGGCGTTCTCGGAGCGGTCCGTCCCTCGCCGACTGAGCCCTTTGCACCGGATCCCGCAGATTTCGCGGGGATAGGCGTTGACTCCGGCGCGCGCGATGGTCACGATGCAGTGTCCCCCGGAGGTGGGCTGCGATGGCCGTTCGCATGGAGTTGTCCAGAATCCTGATCGCCGATCAGCACGATCTGAACGTGATCGAACTGCGAGAGATCGA
>CAXAVQ010000391.1:0-2483 GCA_963971985.1 uncultured bacterium | reverse complement strand
GATCAGGCCCAGTCGATGATCAGCGACCTGAGCGAGTCGCTGGACGGCTCGATCGCGCTGTTCGACCAGTTGCACGCCCAGAAGAGCAAGCTCGACGGGTCGGTCGGAGCGGTGCTTGACCGGGCGGAGGCGTCGAGTGCGGAACTGAAGAGCCGGCAGACGGAGATTGAGGAACTGGTCGCCCCGCTGTCGGAGTCGCTCAAGAAGGCCGAACGGGTGACGCGTGACCTGTGCAGCGTGGCGGATGGTGCAGCCGACCTGCTCACGCACGCTGGGATTATGCACGGCGATCTGGACGCCCTGCTGACGACGGCTCAGCAACTCACCGAGACGCTGGCACCGTGGCGAGCGGTCATCCTCGAGTCGGCACAGACCACGGAACTGCCGCCGGCGATCGCCGCGGTCGTCGAGCGATTCGAAGCGGAGATCGGGCGCGATCTGGCGAAAATGGCGTCTGCGATGCAGATGATCGCCAACCGGGCCGAGACTTCGGTGCGGATGCCGCGAGACGGCGGTGGGTCGCCGGAGATCGTGATCCGCCAGCGCGCGGAGTCGGTGCCGGTCGTCGGCTCGGTCGGTGAGGCGGAAGCGTCGGCTTAGCGGTAGTCGACGGTCAGCCCGGAGACGACTTCGTCGCCGACCTGGTCATCGTTGAGCTTCAGCACGATCTCGCCGTGGATGCGGTCCTGGAAGGCCGCGACGGCGCCTTGCTTGACGAGTTCGAGCGTGGCGAGGAACAGCCCGATGACCTCGCCCTTCTTGCGACCCTGAAACAGGGAACGGAGGGAGTAGGTCGAGCGTTCGCCCGTGGCGTCGTCGATCGAGGTTTCGCGCCTCAGGCGATCGACGAGGTCGGCGGCGTGGAGCTCGATGGGCGTGTCGTCGTCGAGGATCTGGTGCTCGCCGAGGCGATCGAACTGGACGGTCTCGATGATCTTCTGGAAGGCCGCGACGAGCTGGTAGAGGTCGAGCTCTTCCATATCGAGGTCTTCGCCCTCGGGGCGGGCGACAGCCTGCTTGAGGGCCTGCTTGTCGGCTGCAGCGCGTCCTGATGGGTAGCGCTGGTCCCAGTGCTCGCGTCGGGATTCGAGGGCGTCCCCCGCTTCCCGGAACGAGCGGTACTCGAGGAGCTGCTTGAGCAGTTCGGCGGCGGGGTTGATCTCGTCCTCATCGGAACGGCTGGTGCGGGAGGACTCCGCCTTCTCGCTCTCGGGGTTGACGAGGCGCGACTTGATCTCGATCAGCGTGGCGGCGACGACGAGGAACTCGCCGGCGGCTTCGACATCGACCTTGGCCAGGTGCTCGATGTGGTGGAGGTACTGGTCGGTGACGTTGCTGAGCGAGATCTCGGTGATGTCGAGCTCGGCACGACGGATGAGGTGCAGGAGCAGGTCGAGGGGGCCCTCGAAGGCGTCCAGACGAACGGTGTAGGGTTGCATGGGGTGGCCCTCCGGTGGCGCAACGGTCGATCTGGCTCGGGTCGGGCCCGCCGGGCGGTCGGGACCGATGCGATGAGTGTACCCTGTGTGCTATGAGCGGTACTTCCACGACATCGTCGCACGCTTCCGCGTCGGATCAGGCGGGATCGGGCGATCTGGCGTTCCTCCGGAGCGTGCTCAAGGCCGAATCGGAGGCGGTCGGCTCGGTATCCGACCATATCTCTGCCGAGGAACTCGACCGGGCGGTCGGACTGATGCTGAAATGTGCCGAAGCCGGCGGATCGATTCTCGTGGCCGGGGTGGGGAAATCCGGGCTGATCGGGCGAAAGATCTCCGCCACGCTGGCCAGTCTGGGCGTGCCGTCTCACGACATTCACCCGACCGAGGCGATGCACGGCGATCTGGGGCGGATCTCGCCCGCCGATGTGGTGCTGGCGCTGAGTTTCTCCGGCGAGACCGAGGAATTGGTGACTCTGGCCTCGGTGCTGAAGCAGGACGGCATCCCGATCATCTCGATTACCGGGGGCACGCGCGGCAACGGCGGCGGCGCGCTGGCCCGGCTGGCGAGCGTCGCTCTGCACCTCGGCAAAATCACCGAGGCGAGCGATCTGGCGCTCGCGCCAACCTGTTCGACCACGGCGACGCTGGCGCTCGGCGATGCGCTGGCCCTGACCATTGCACGGCGACGGGCCTTCACGGCCGATGACTTTGCGCGCCGCCACCCCGGCGGCTCCTTGGGCGGGCTGCTGCGACCTGTGGTGGATGTGCTGCGTTTCCGCGTTGGCGAGAACCTGCCCGTGGTCTCCGAGAGCACGACGGTTGACGAGGCGCTGCGACAGGCGGATTCGGGCGGGAGGCGACCGGGCGCCCTGCTGGTAACGGATGCGGACGGGGCGGTCTCGGGCATCTTCACCGACGGCGATCTGCGCCGCCTGGTGATGCGGACGCCGGACGAGTTGTCGAGACCGATGGGCGAGGTGATGACGCGCTCGCCTCGGACACTGCGATCGGACGCGCTGGTTCGCGACGCGGTGCGGATGGTGC
>CAXAVQ010000390.1:0-2487 GCA_963971985.1 uncultured bacterium | reverse complement strand
CCGGCCTCCGTCACGGTCACCTGCGACAACGACGAGGACGAGATCCGCGACCACCTCGCCGAGGTCGCCGCCGAGTTCGGCTTCCCGATCACCCTCGTCCGGCGCGAACACCAGGGGCGCGAACGCCTCGCCCAGGTCAGAAACAACGCCATACGCGCCCTCACCGGACGCCTCCCCGGCGACCAGGCCGGCAAACCGATTCTGACCAAGGAACAGGTCGATCGCGACCCCCAGCTGCTCTTCCTCGATGGCGACTGCTTCCTCGAGAAGGACGCCGTCGCCAAACACGCCCGGTTGGCCGAAGAGGCGGAACTGGTCATCCCGTTCCGGGTGAACACCACCAAAGACCAGATGGCCAATTTCGACGAAGCCAAGGCCCAGCGCGGCGAGATGCCGCTCCAGATCACCGACCAGCAGCGACGCCTGCTCGAGAAGCGTCACCGGCGCTACGCGCGCCAGCAGCGACTCAAGCACCTGCCGGTTATCGGCCCCCTGATCGTCAAGCCCCACAAACCCAAACTCCTCGGCGGGCACCACAGCGTCCGCCTTGCGACCTACATCGCCGTCAACGGCCACGACGAGGAGTACCACACCTGGGGCACCGAGGACGACGACTTCTGCCGACGCGTCTACGAGACCGGTGCCGAATCCGTCATCGCCATCCGCGACATCGACTGCCTCCACCTCTACCACCCCACGCGGAACCCCGGCGACTGGCACGATCGCCCGAACGCCGAGCGTTTCGCCTCCGACCTCCCGACCCGCTGCGCCCACGGCCTCGACAACGCCATGCCCCAAGGCCCCATCGAGGTCCTTCGCCTCAGCGCGACGCAGACCCCAAACTAGGGAATTCCCGACCCCGGAATCGTCCAGTTTTTACCGTTTCGAGCACGCCCGTAACGCCTCGACGGTCTAAACTAGAATGATTCTAATTCGCTATTGCACAACGCCAATCGCAGCCCACGGAGACGAGACCACCGATGAGCCTGAAACTCCCGATCTACCTCGACAACGCCGCCACGACCCGCACCGACCCGCGCGTGGTCGAAGCGATGCTGCCCTACTTCACGGAAGTCTTCGGCAACCCCGGTTCGCGTAACCACAAGTTCGGCTGGGACGCCGAGGAAGCCGTTGACACCGCCCGCGAACAGATCGCCACCCTGATCGGCGCGCAGCCCAAGGAAGTGATCTTCACCAGCGGCTCCACCGAGGGCAACAACCTCGCCATCAAGGGCGCTGCTGAGATGTATGCAAAGAACCCGGCCGGCCAAACCGGTCGCGGGCACATCATCACCGCCGCCCACGAGCACAAGGCCACCCTCGACCCGGTCAAGCGCCTCCAGAAGCAGGGCTTCGATGTCACCGTCCTCAGCCCCCCCGCCGACGGCGTGATCACCGCCAAGCAGATCGAAGAGGCGATGCGTGACGACACCATCCTCGTCACCATCATGTGGGCCAACAACGAGATCGGCACCATCAACGAGGTGCCCCAGATCGGCGCCCTCTGCCACGACCGCAACGTGGTCTTCCACACCGACGCCACCCAGTGGGTCGGCAAGATGCCCACCGACGTCGTCAAGGACAACATCGACCTCATGACCTTCTCCGGGCACAAGATGTTCGGCCCCAACGGCATCGGCGGGCTCTACGTCCGTCGTCGTCGCCCGCGCATCCGCGTCACCGCCCAGATCGAAGGCGGCGGCCAGGAACGCGGCTTCCGCTCCGGCACGCTCAACGTCCCCGGCATCGTCGGCCTCGGCAAGGCCGCCGAACTCTGCATGGAAGAGATGGACTCCGAGCGCGAGCGCCTGCTCGCACTGCGGACACGCCTCGAAAAGGGCCTCGAAAAGGGCATCGAGCACACCCAGATCAACGGCAACCGCGACAAGCGCCTGCCCAACATCCTCAACATGAGTTTCGGCTACGTCGAGGGCGAAGGCCTCATGATGGCCATCAAGGACATCGCCTGCTCATCGGGCTCGGCCTGCACCAGCGCCTCGCTCGAACCGAGCTACGTGCTCAAGAGCCTCGGCGTCGGCGACGATCTCGCCCACTCCTCCCTGCGACTCTCCATGGGTCGCTTCACCACCGAGGAAGAAGTCGACTTCGCCATCGAGAAGATCACCTGGGCCGTCAACCACCTCCGCAACCTGTCGCCGCTCTGGGACATGTTCAAAGAGGGCATCGACGTCAACGCCATCGAATGGCAGAACCACTGACCGAAGCCGCGATAGCGACACGCACGAACCAAACGAACAGATAAAGGGATACCACCCATGGCATACAGCGAAAAAGTCATCGACCACTACGAGAACCCCCGCAACGTCGGCAACTTCGGCACCACCTCCGACGTGAAGACCCGCAAGGACATCGGGGTCGGCGTCGTCGGAGCCCCGGAGTGCGGCGACGTGATGCAGCTCCAGATCAAGGTCGACGAGAGCGGCAAGATCGAAGACGCCAAGTTCAAGTGCTTCGGCTGCGGCTCGG
>CAXAVQ010000389.1:0-2496 GCA_963971985.1 uncultured bacterium | reverse complement strand
GATCATGCCGATGAGCGGCACGGACTCGGGGAGCACAAGCGTGGCGTAGCGTGAGAACTCGGTCTCGCCTTTGAAGTCGTACCGCTGCCCCGCGCCGCCATCGGGCCAGGCCCAGAGGTTCCAGTCCGCATAGTCGCCGTCCGGGCGGTGATAATGCACGATGACCACACTCTGCTCGGGGTACTCGGAGAGATCGACCTCACCCGCGACGGAGACCGGCTCCGGCGCAGCCGACGTGAGCGGGGTGAGCGTAAACCCGAAACATGCAGATAGTGTGAAGACCAGGAATTGGCGAAGCAGTTCAGAAAACACACATGCCTCCTTTTCAGGAGGCATGGTAGGTCAGCCGACCGGCTCGGTCCGGAACCTCGCGGGGTTATGGGCAGGGCACGCCGAAGGCGCCGAGCACGATGTTCAGGTCGAGCAGGTCAACGAGGTCGTCGCCGTTGACATCGCCGAGCAGGTTGCCGGATTGGCCGAAGTTGCCGAGCACGGCGTTGAGGTCGGCGAGGTCGACCGCACCGTTGCCGTCGGTGTCGCCGAGACAGGGTAACTCGGCTTCGACGGTGGTGAACGTCGCGATCTCGGGCGTGGCGAATCGCACCGAGCCGCTGGGGCTGATGGCCTCCACCTGCCAGTAATAAGCGGTGCCCTCGTCGAGGAAGTCCGGTGGCAGATTGATCTGCGTGTTAACGGTCTCAAAATCGTCCACGACCGGATCGGAAAACTCAGGGTTGTCCGCGACCCTGATCGTGTAATACCAGACATTCTCCGCCTCGGCCCATTCCATCACCGGCCCGCGATCAACATCCTCCGAACCGCTTGCCGGAGTTGTGAGTTCGAACGGTCCGGGGGGCTGGGGGTCACCTTCGCAGCAGACACCCAGAGGATTGGCGAGTGCGTCCTGCAAGCTTGGGTTCAGTATGGAGGTCCCGTTGTTCGCGCCGCCGCCGCTGTTACAGCCCGCGTGCGTATGAATGCCGATGGCAGCACCCGACGCTTCGAGGATCACGGGAGATCCCGAGTTTCCTCCGGTGGTATCCGTGGCGTAGGAGAGCCGCGTGCCAGTGTTCAGCGAAAACGGGCCGACATGCGTTTTCTGAACAGAATTCCACGAGCCCGGTACGGGTGAGGAGACGGTCCCGTAGCCGGTGATCCGGATCTGCTGGCCGCTGACCTGCGGCGGCGAGGCGAGAACGAAGAAGTCGCCCTGCGCTTCGGCGGGGCGGAGACCGGTGTTGCTGTTCGGAAAAGCGCCAAAATACGCCCAGTCGTTGCCGACGCCCTGCCCGCCGTTGGACTGCATGGAGTTCTGGTCGACGGGGTACTGATCGTCCGGGTGGGGATTGTTCCAGGATCCGTTGGGGTTCGAGAGCGGCACGTTGAACTGAACGACCTGCGAGCCGTTGCCTGTGCAGTGGCCGGCGGTAAGGAAGCAGTTGTTGCAGTCGTCGATCATCCACGTGGTGCAGCCGATCGGCGCGAGGCGGGCGGCGCGAGGGTCGTCGGAGAGTTCACGATCGTCCACGCCGCCGCAGATCGAGCGCTGCACGTCCGCCGGGACGCCGGCGTCGGGCCCGGCGACGAACTCGCTCATGCGCAGGGAGTTGATGCCTGAAGCTCCGCGAGCGACGACCTCGATGAGCACGGTGTCACCGTTGAAGTAGGCCGAGGAGTTCTGCCACTGCACAAGCTCGATCGAGTCGAGTTCCTGTACTGCCCCGTCGAGCAGCGATGTGAGGCGGAGCACGCTGTCCGTGTCGGAACCAGCTACCCCAGCGAGCTGCACATCTTCGAAGTGCAGCCGGATCCACGACGCGCCCGGTTCGTGCACGTGCGACTGGAAGACGACTTCGCCCGCCTTCCGCCCGACGGTTCGAACGAAGCCTGAATCGATCCTGGCGGGGACGAGCGTCCCGCCGGCAGGTGCCGTGATCGCCTCCTGGCTGAGGCTGAGGGGAGCGAGAGCGAATCCTGCCGCTAGTGCGGCGATGAGCGTCGTGGTGCGCATGGGTCCTCCAAGGTCTCCAGCCAAGGTACTGCGGATCTCGCGACGCGGACGGCGAATTCCGGACCAGAATCGGTACCGGATCGGCCTCGACAGGCAGCGCATCAAAAAACGCGACCCCGTGATCGGGGCCGCGTGCATTTGGACGGGACTCTTATCGGTCAGGGGCTTCAGCAGTCGGTGCCGAATGCCGCGAGCACGATGTTGAGATCGGTGAGGTCCGTGACACCGTCACCGTTGGCATCGCCGCCGGGGCCGGAACCGAAGGCTCCGAGAACCAGGAGCCGTTCCCGTCGATGTCGCCCTGGCAGGTCGAGCCGCACTCGATGAGCAGGGTGCCGGTGCCCTGGTTGTTGGCGCTGAAGCCACCGACGCGGATGATGTACTGCTCGCCCTGAATGACGTTCGCCGTAATCGTGCTGCGGTAGCCACCACCCGCGGTACCGCAGGTGTTGTTCGGGTCGTCGTCGTTGCAGGCGATCAGGAAA
>CAXAVQ010000388.1:0-2508 GCA_963971985.1 uncultured bacterium | reverse complement strand
CGGCCAGCCGGTCGCCTGGGGCACGTTCGAATCTCCCGCCTGACCTTCTCTTTCCGTATGCCTTCCCCCACGACCGACACTCCGCGCGGCGCCATCGTCCCCATCGGCGGGGCTGAGGCGAAGACCGGCACGCGCGACGTGCTGCGCCGCGTGCTCGCGCTGGCCGGCGGCCCGGACGCCCGGATCGTCGTCATCCCGACCGCCTCGGAGCTGCCCGACACGGGCGACCGCTACGCGACGCTCTTCAAGGACCTCGGCGCGGCCGAGGTGCGCGTGCTGGAGATCGCCGAGCGGGCCCATGCCCGCGTGCCCGGCGCCGTCGATGCCGTCGAGCGAGCCGTCGAGTTACTCGACGACCGGCGACGTGATCTACACCACCGGGCCAGGCGGCACGCCCACGCTGACGACCTACACGACCGACGCGTTCACCACCGATAGCGGCACAACGCAGTCGGGCAGTGGCACACCGACCGAGACCGCCTCCAGCCAGCCGACCGAGTCGAGCGGCAGCGGATCCGGTGGTTCGTCGAGCGGCGGCGCGAGTTCGTCTGGCGGCAGTTCGGGCTTGAGCAGCGGGCAGTCGTCGGGCGGCTCGTCCGGGGGCTCCTCGGGTGGCTCATCCGGCGTCGGATCAAGCGGTGGCGGCTCTTCGGGCGGGGGGGGTTCCTCTGGCGGTGGCGGCTCGTCCGGAGGCGGAGGGTCGTCGGGCGGAGGCGGATCCTCTGGCGGCGGTGGCTCCAGCGGCGGAGGCGGTTCGTCCGGCGGTGGTGGGTCGTCGGGTGGTGGCGGCTCCTCCGGAGGCGGGTCGAGCGGCAACTGCCTGCTCTTCGGCACCCTCGTCCGCCTGGCCAACGGCCGCATGACGCCCATCGAGAACCTCAAGCCCGGCGATCTGGTCGCCTCCGTCCGCGTCCCCGGCCTCGAGGTCGATGTGCCGTACCGCGCTCAGTACAACTGGCTGTCCCACCACGGCCTGCACGGTGCCGAACGCACCGAGGCCCGCGTCGCCAGCGTGACCCTGGGCGAGCACCAAGGCTTCGTCGTCATCAACCGCCGCATCAAGGCCACGCCCGAGCATCCGATCCTCGTCCGCCGCGGCGATGAGTGGGGCTTCGCGTCCGCCGAGTTCGTTCAGCCGGGTGACCGCCTGATCGACGACCAGTTCAACGAGGAGCCGGTCGAACGGGTCGATCGGGTGGAAGCGCCCACGAGGACCGTGGCTATCCACATCCCGGGCACAAACACCCTGCTGGCCGAGGGCGTCTGGGTCCACAACGACCTGCCCGCCACCGCCGCCTCCTCTGGCTCGGGCAGCGGCATCTCGGCGTCCGCATCCGGCTCCGGATCGGGCTCCAGCAGCGGCTCGGGCTCATCCGGCAAGTCGAGCGGCTCCTCGTCCTTCTCCTCCTCGGGCTCCTCCAGCGGCTCGGCCAGCGCTTCCGCCTCCAGCAGCGGTCCGGGCTTCTCCGCGACCGCGAGCAGTCAGAGCGGCGCTCTGACTGAGGCAAGTCAGATCAGCAACTCAGCAAAGAAGTAGAAGCACGGGCAATGGGATCGAACGCGTGGCCGATGCCCACGCAGTCATCAGACTGTATGGGTCGAATCGAGCTTCAATGATCGACTTATGTGGATCACTGAACTCGATCAATACTCGGTGGATTGTGATCCTGGATCAGCCCGCGACCGGCCACCTCTTCGAGAAGCCTAGCTTCGAATGTGACGTGGTGGATGCCGTAACGCTTGGTCAACAGATCGATGGCATCTCCGCGAATCTGCTCGACATCCTGAATGGTCGCATTCTCTGCGATACCAACAGAAACCTCCAAAGAAGTGGTCCGCTCGTCGATCGGCCAAACATGCAAATGGGCAACCTCTTCTATCCCGCCGATTGAGCGGAGCGACTCCGCGATTGAATCGATCGACAGATGCTCGGGGGTGCTCTGCATCAGAATCCGGATACAACGCTTCATCGGTGACCACGACATCCACACGATGTAGACCGAGATTCCGATGGTCGCGACGATGTCGGTCCAGTACCAGTCGAACAGGATGATCAAGGTGCCGGTGATGATGACCGCCACCGAGGCCAGCGCGTCGGCGATGTTGTGCAGGAACGCGGCCTTGATGTTCACACTGCCCTTGGACATCGAGTATGTGAGCAACGCGGTCGCCGCATCAACGACCAAGGCGAAACTGGCCACGATCACCACCATCCAGCCATCGACCTCTGGCCGGTCGAATGTGCGGGTGACGGCCTCGATGAGCAGATAACCCGCGATGACCATGATGGACGTGATGTTGATCAGTCCGCCGACGACTTCGGCTCGCCCGTAACCGAAGGTACGCTGCTCGTCCGCGGGCCGCTTGGAGATCCGCCGGGCCACCAACGCGAGCAACAATCCGGCGGCGTCGCTGAAGTTGTGCAGCGCATCGGCGACCAGAGAAAGGCTACCAGACAGCACGCCACCGATCACCTGGGCCGCCGTCAACAGGAGGTTGATGGCGACG
>CAXAVQ010000387.1:0-2510 GCA_963971985.1 uncultured bacterium | reverse complement strand
CGGGTGAACGTGGACGACCCGGCCGCAGCACTCGCCGATCTCGAGGCGCGCGCCGATCAACTCGATGAGTTCGAGACGTTCCGGATGATCTGGCTCAAATCGCTCGAGCCGATCCACGGCAAGCCGCTGACCACCCTGACCGAGCAGAACCAGGAAATGGCCTCTCGTCCCGCGGAGCAGCGCGAAGACACGGTGACCGTGTTCCAGGACCCGGACGCGGTGTTCACCGAACTCTCGGCGGAACTGCAGGGCGCTTCGCCCCCCAAGCCGTTGTCGCAGACCGATATCGCCGTCCAGTGGCTGATCTGCGCCGCCGGCTACCTGGGCACGATCTTCATCGTGTTCCGTATCGTGCAGACCAAGTCGACCGTCTATCGGTACGAACCGGCCGAGCACAAGCTCATCCTGCCGGGCGGCAAGACGATCACCCCGGACGAGATCGAGGTGGTCGACAAATCCAAGTGGCACAAGTTCTTCGTGACACTGGAACTGAAGGACGGCTCGGCGCACAAGTTCGACCTGCTCCGTTTCGAGCCGCTCGAAGAGTGGATCCTCGACATGGAAGAGTCGGACCCGCGCCTTCGCGCCGCACGCGAAGAGGCCGAGGCGGACGAGGAAGAGGCCGAGGGGGCCGAGTCCGGCACCGAGGACGATCAGCAGCCCTGAACGAAAGCCGCAGCGCAAGGATCCCAGCAATGGGCCGTGAGGGCACTATGCTCTCTCGGAGCCCGTTATGGACATTGTGATCGCCATCCTGTTCACGCTGTCCAGTTTCCTGCTGGTCTTCGCGGTCCTGCTGACGCTCCCGGGCACCTGGCTGATGGTGCTCATGGCGATGCTGCTCAACCTGACGATGGACACGAACCCGTTCTCGTGGTGGACGATCGGTATCGCGATCGTCCTCGCGGGGCTTGGCGAACTGCTGGAACTGCTGGCCGGCGGCGCGGGCGCGAAAGCCAAGGGCGCCTCGAAACGCGCGATCGTGGCCTCAGTCGCGGGGGGCATCGTTGGCGCGATCCTCGGCACGGCGATACTGCCCATCATCGGGACGATCGTCGGATCGGCGCTCGGCGCCGGCATCGGCGCGATCGTCTTCGAGTTCACCATCGCCGACCGGCGCGACCTCAAGCACTTGCGGGGTATCGGGACCGGCGCGTTCACCGGTCGCCTGCTGGCCACGGTGCTCAAGACCGCCGTGGCGCTCGTGATGGCGGTGATGCTCAGCGTCGCAGCGTTCGTCTGAGGATCACATCGTCGAGGCAGTCACCGGGCTGGTCGCCTTGGCAGGGTTGGTCTCGCCCAGTCGCACGGTGGGGGCGTCCTTGTCCCACGTGATCAGGCCGGGGATGAGCGTGCCGACGATCCGCTCGTCGCTTGGCACCACACGCACCGCGAAGCCCCGACGACCCGATCCGGTCGGTCGGAAGTCTCCGGTGAAATGGTGCAGTCCGGTGTCGTCGCCCGCGGAGCCGGCGTGCTTCATGTCCACCGTGCCGCCGTGGACGATGTCGCCGAGCGAGGTGACCTCGCCGGTGTAGAGCTGAACGCGGACTTCACTTGGCTGCAACTCGCCGAGTTGGACGGTTGCGTTGACCCGTACACTCGACGTGATCGGCATGGACGCGGTGGCGTCGGTCTCGATGCGTTTGATCGCGACCTGTTGCCAGAGGTGGCGAAGGCGCCCGACCTGCTGGCTGAGTTCGGTCGCGCCACGCAGGCCCTCGTCGTGCAGAACTCGCCCGAGCGAGTGAGCGCGGGTGTAGTACTGGTCGGTGTAGTCGGCGACCATGCGGTTCGTGGAGAATTCGGGAGTCAGGTGGCGCATGCACGCTTTGACGCGCGTGATCCACCCCTTGGGAATGCCCGATTGATTGCGAGAGTAGAACTCGGGCAGGATCTGGCGCTCGAGCAGGTCGTACAGCGCGCGGCTCTCGATGGTGTCCTCCACGGCGTGGTCGTCGTAGTACTCGCCCTTGCCGATGGCGAAGCCGAGCTCGGGGCGGTACGCCTCGTCCCACCAGCCGTCGAGAATCGAGCAGTTGATGCAGCCGTTCATCGCGGCCTTCATGCCCGACGTGCCCGAGGCTTCCATGCCGCGGCGCGGAGTGTTCAGCCACAGGTCGCAGCCCTGGATCATGCGTCGTGCGACGTCCATGTCGTAATCTTCGAGGAACACGATGCGCCGGAAGGCGGGCTCGCTCTCGCTGAGTTTGACCAGTTCGCGGATGAGTTCCTTGCCGGGCCGGTCGGCGGGGTGCGCCTTGCCGGCAATAAGCAGTTGGACCGGACGATCGTGGTTGGTGAAGAGACGACGCAGGCGATCGACATCGCTCATGAGCAGCGTGCCGCGCTTGTAGGTGGCAAAACGCCGTGCGAAGCCGATGGTGAACACGTGGGGGTCGAGGGCCCCGGTCGCGGTCTCGATCTCGTCGGGTGTGGCGTTCCGCTCGGTCAGTTGGGTGCGGATGCGGTTGCGACACCAGGTGATCAGCGACTGGCGGCGCTGCTGG
>CAXAVQ010000386.1:0-2520 GCA_963971985.1 uncultured bacterium | reverse complement strand
TGGGTGCTGGTGCTCGGTCCGGACCGCCCGGAGGTGAACAGCGCCTCGGTGCGCTGGAACGCGGAGATCCCGCTGGCGCAGGTCGGGATCCAGCGGATGACGAAGCGACGGCTCCGGTTCGAGGCGGGGCGGGACTCGTTCGAGGCACGCCTGCGCGGGCGCTGGCTGGGGGCGGAGTTATCCACCGTCGGTTCAGCCGCGCGAGGGCCGAAGAAGGCCCGATAGGTCGGTCGGATTGCCCGCAATCACGCGGGAATTTGCTCCGAAGCGAACGACTGGACGCAGATCGGCAAGATTGTGCTTGGGTTTGATGAGCCCGGTCGTATCATTTTGGTTCAGACAAAGTTTCGACCGGATGGTCAGCCACGCCGGTCGGTAGGTGGACCTGAATCGAAGGAGCGAACCAGAGCGGGGCGACGAGCCCTCGTCACTCATCACGGTTGATCCATGCGAGCGGCGGGTGCACGCACCGCCCCATCCTGAATCGCCCGACGCATCCGGGCCACACCTGCCTGGGCGGCGCGTCCGCTCGGCGCGGCATCCAGCCGGTCTTCCCATCACCGGAGACCGACCTGTCGGTCTCCCCAGCCCCGGAGGACCCAGGCATGCCCCGCCACTCCACTCAACTTATCCGCAACATTGCCCTCACCGGACACGCCGGATCGGGCAAGACCACGCTGATCGAGGCCATCCTCGCAGCGACCCAGGTGATCGGGAAAGCCGGCAGCGTCGAAACCAAAGACACCGTTTGCGACTTCGAACCCGAAGAGCAGGAGCACGGGCACAGTCTCAACGCGGCCTTCGTCAACTTTGACTTCACCGACGACGAGACCGATCCCAAGCATTTCAATCTCGTCGACACTCCCGGCTTCCCCGACTTCCTCGGTCAGGCGCTCAGCGTCTTCCCTGCGGTCGAAACCTGCGCCGTCGTGATCGATGCCGAGCGCGGCATCCAGACGACGACCCGCCGCGTGATGAAAGTGGCGGCGGAACGTCGTCTGCCCCGAATGATCATCGTCAACAAGATCGACACACAGGCCGATCAGGAGGGCACGCTCGCGGCGCTGGTGGAGCAGATCCGCGAGACGTTCGGAAAGGAGTGTCTGCCGCTCAACTTGCCGACGCCGGATTGCTCCGACGTGGTGGACCTCTGGGAGAAGGCCGAGGACGGCGACGGGCCCGGCACGCGCTTCAGTTCGATCAGCGCCGGGCACCAGCAGCTCGTCGATCAGATCGTGGAGGTCGATGAGGAGCTGATGTCGGTGTACCTGGAAGAAGGCACACTGACGAAGGAACAGTTGCACGACGCCTTCGAGAAGGCGCTGCGCGAGGCACACCTCGTGCCGATCCTGTTCGTCAGCGCCCGGAGCGGCGCGGGCGTGGACGACCTGCTGCACCTGATGGCCAACCTGTGCCCGAGCCCGATCGAGGGCAACCCGCGTCCGTTCGTGCTGGGCGAAGAGGGCGAAGAAGAACGCGAGTGGCACGCCGACCCCACCGACCCCTCGAAGACCTTCGTCGGGCACGTGTTCAAGGTCACGACGGACCAGTTCGTCGGCAAGGTCGCGATGATCCGCGTGCACCAGGGGACGCTGAAGGCGGGCGACAGCGTGCAGCTCGGTGACTCGCGCAAGCCGATCAAACTGGCGCACCTCAACAAGGTGTTCGGCAAGACCATGGAGGATGTCGACACGGCGGTCGCCGGCGACATCATCGCGGTGGCCAAGGTGGACGAGTTCCATCGCGACACCGTCATCCACCAGAGCAAGAACGAGTCGCTGAACACGCTGCACTTCAAGCCGGTGCCGATGCCGAGGCCGATGTACGGTGTGGCGATCGAGGCCAAGAACCGGGGCGACGAGGTGAAGATCGGCTCGGCGATGGCCAAGCTGGTCGAGGAGGACCCGACGTTCACGGTGCAGCGGATCGCCGCGACGAACCAGACGGTCGCCAGCGGCATGGGCGACCTGCACATGCGCGTGATCCTCGAGAAACTGCACAACCGCTTCAAGCTCGACCTGAACACGCAGCCGCCGAAGGTGGCGTACAAGGAGAGCATCACCGGCAAGGCCGAGGCCAGCCACCGGCACAAGAAGCAGACGGGCGGGAGCGGGCAGTTCGGCGAGGTGCACCTGACCGTCGAGCCGCTCCCCGTCGACGAGTACGAGGACGCGACCGACCCGAAGCTCGGCCTCGACTTCATCGACGAGACGGTCGGCGGCTCCATCCCGCGCCAGTTCATGCCGGCGATCGAGAAGGGCATCCGCCAGGCGATGGAGCACGGCGCGATCGCCGGATATCCGATGACCGGCGTGCGTGTACGCGTGACCGACGGCAAGTACCACCCGGTGGACTCGAAGGAGATCGCGTTCATCAGCGCGGGCAAGAAGGCCTTCATCGAGGCGGTGAAGAACGCCAAGCCGGTCCTGCTCGAGCCGATCTGCGCGGTCGAGATCACCGCGCCGGCCGACAACGTGGGCGACATCACCGCCGATCTCTCCGGCAAGCGGGCCCACATGG
>CAXAVQ010000385.1:0-2521 GCA_963971985.1 uncultured bacterium | reverse complement strand
GCGCCCCGAACCTTCCGACCGCCCCGAGTACCCACCCCCGCGCAAACGCTCCCGCTACAAGACCCGCAAGCCCAAGCACCCCAAGCACCCGCGACGGCGAAAACGATGACCGGCCCGCACTCGCGGACCCGACGCGGATCGGGCCGGGCAGAGAATCTCGCAGATGGTTATTGACCATCGTAATTATCTGTCCATAATGAACTTACGATCAATCGAGTCCGCCCGGGATACTCCAGATGTACATCAGCCATGCTCTGTCACTTTGCCTGCTCGCCTCGATACGTCTGGTCGCGACCGCCGAACCGACAGGTGGAGCGGCGCTCGCTGACGCGTGCAATTCGCAGGACCTCTTCTTTGTGCCCGACGTCTACACCGCGGGCAACTCACCGCGATCCGTGGCGATCAGCGATCTAGACAGCGATGGTGACATCGACATGGTCGTGGCGAACTTCGGAAGCAATAGCGTCACCGTGCTGCTCAACGACGGGTACGGGGCCTTCGCCGAGGATGCCGTCTACACCTCGGGCGTCGGCCCGTCGGCTCTGGCGATCGGGGACCTCGACGGCGACGGCGATGACGATCTGGCGGTGGCGAACAGCATCAGCGACGACATCAGCGTGTTCATGAATACCGGAAACGGAGCCTTCGCACCTGCTGTGCTTCGCAGCGTGGTCGACGGACCTAGTTCCATCGCGATCGGCGACTTGGACGATGATGGTGACGTTGACCTCGCCGTGTCGATTCCCGGCGTTGACAGCGTCGGAGTGCTGCTCAATTTCGGGGATGGAAATTTCGCCGACGCAACCATTTACGCCGAAGGTGGCGCTCCCTATTCCGTGGCAATTGGCGACCTCGACGGCGACGGCGATGCTGACTTGGCCGTAGCGAATTGGCTGAGCGACGATGTGAGTGTGCTGCTTAATGACGGGGAGGGCACTTTCGCCGAAGTTGTGTTCTATGACTCGGGGTTCTTGCCACGATCAATTGCGATCGGCGATCTGGATGGTGATGGAGACGCTGATTTGGCCGTGGCGAGTTCAGGCAGCGACACTGTGAGCGTGCTGGAGAACAACGGAGATGGCACCTTCGCTGAACAATCGCTCTTCGCTGTCGGCGACATGCCGGCTTCGGTGGCGATCGGTGACTTGGACGGCGATGGCGTCGCCGACTTAAGCGTGGCGAATGCATTCAGCAACACTGTCAGCGTACTGCTGAACAGCGGCGACGGAAGCTTTGCCGCGGGCGCTCTCGTCACTGCGGGCAACTCGCCGGGATCTGTGGCCATCGGCGACATGGACGCCGACGGAGACCTTGACGTGGTCGTGGCGAACTTCGAAAGCAACAATGTCAGCGTGCTGCTGAACCAATGCGCCGATGCTCCGGTCTGCCCCGAGGATCTGGATGGATCGGGAGCCGTCAACCTTGCCGACCTCAACCTCGTCCTAGCCAACTTCGGCGCGACGATATCGGACGGCGACACCAACAACGACGGCGTCGTCGACCTCGCCGACCTCAACGCCGTGTTCGGTGCGTTCGGGACCGATTGCCCCTGAACGATTCCCGCCTGATGCGCACAAAAAACCCCAGCTCATGCCGGGGGTGATCGAACATTTCAGAAACAATCGGCTCAGCTGTGAGCCTTCGCCGGCAGCACGGGTTGGCGACCCACCGAGTAGTACGCGAAGCCGTGCTGGGCCATCTGCTCTCGCTTGTAGAGGTTCCGCCCATCGAAGATCACCGGGCTGCTCAGGAGCGTCTTGATCTTGCCGAAGTCCGGCTGCTTGAACTCGTCCCAGTCGGTGGAGATCACCAGCGCATCGGCGCCCTTGAGGGTCTCGTAGAGGTCGTCCACGATGGTGAACTTGCCGGGGTTTTCCTTCTCGACGTTGGCCGAGGCGACCGGGTCGAAGCCGCGACAGGTCGCGCCGGCTTCGGTGGCCCACTTCATCATGTCCATGGCCGGGGCCTCACGGATGTCGTCGGTCTGCGGCTTGAAGGCCATGCCCCAGAAGGCGATGGTCTTGCCCGCGAGCCCGCCCTCGCCCTCGAAGTGGCCCTCGATCTTCTCGAAGAACCGCTTGCGCTGGCGCTGGTTCACATCGTGCACGGCCTGAGAGAGTTGCGTAGTCACGCCGCTGTCGTCGCCCATCATGATGCAGGCGAGCGTGTCCTTGGGGAAGCACGAGCCGCCGTAGCCGAGGCCGGGGTACAGGAACTTGTTGCCGATGCGGCTGTCCGAGCACATGCCCTCACGCACGCGGTTGATGTTCGCGCCGTAGGCCTCGCAGAGGTTGGCCATCTCGTTGATGAAGCTGATCTTGGTAGCCAGGAAGTTGTTGGAGGCGTACTTGACCATCTCGGCCGAGAGGACGTCCATGACGAAGATCGGGTGGCCCTGGCGGACGAAGGGCTCGTACAGGTCGTGCATGAGTTCGCCGGTGCGCTCATCGTCCACGCCGACCACGACGCGGTCGGGGCGGTTGAAGTCGTCGATGGCCGCGCCCTCTTTGAGGAACTCGGG
>CAXAVQ010000384.1:0-2584 GCA_963971985.1 uncultured bacterium | reverse complement strand
ATCGCGGACAGTGGGATCGTCCCGATCGGTGGAGCGGCGCCGTTCGACTTTGGCGGTCAGACGGGCGTGTCGTCGGATGGCAGTGTGATTTCCGGCAGCTTCGTCAACCCGAGCACCGGGCTCGGCGAACTTGGCATTTACGACGTCGCTAACGGGATCTGGACGGCTCTGGGTTCGCTGGGTGCCTCGTCGGGCAACTCGGCGGCGAGTGCCTGGGGGATGTCGGGCGACGGCGACCATATCGTTGGTTTGGGCTGGATCAATGCGGGCTCGGCCCACGCGATCCAGTGGAGCAACGGCGAGGGCGTGAGCGATCTCGGCTCGACGGTGGCCGGGCGTTCGAGTCGCGCGAACGCGGTGAACGAGGACGGGAGCGTCGTCGTCGGCTGGCAGGACGCAACAGACGGTTTTCGCCAAGGGGCGGTCTGGGTGAACGGTGTGCAGACTCTGATCTTCGACAGCAACGGCCTCCAGATGGGTGAGGCGTCGTCGGTATCGAGCGATGGCCAATGGGTCACCGGGTCGACCGGCGGACAGGCGGCCTGGCGCTACAACACCGTGACCGGGACGCATGAGTACATCGACCCGGTCCCCGGCAACCTGTTCAACCCGCGTGCGGCGGGCGTGGCGATCAGCGATGACGGCTCGACGATCGTCGGGTTTGTCAGCCCCTTCGGGCCTCCGTTCAACCGCATCGGCTACATCTGGCAGGAAGGAGTCGGCACAACGCTGCTGAACGACTACTTCGCTGCCGAGGGTGTCAACGCGGATGCGGGCTACTCGTTCATCTCGCCGTTCACAATGTCGGGCGATGCTCGGACGTTCGCGGGCTGGGGCTTCGGGAACAACGGGATCGAGGCGTTCATTGTGACGCTTCCGGGAACGCCCGACTGCCCCGCTGACGTCGACGGTTCGGGCTCGGTGGACCTTGCCGACCTGAACCTCGTGCTCGGCAACTTCGGTCAGTCGACGAGCGATGGCGACACGAACGGCGACGGCGAGGTTGATCTCGCGGACCTGAACGCGGTTCTCGGCGCGTTCGGGACGAACTGCGAGTAAGGCTTACGGACTCTCCTCCTGTCGCGCCGGATACGACCCCATCCGATGCGACGAGCAGAGGCCCGCACGCTCTTCGGGGTGTGCGGGTTTTTGCTGCGCGCTCGGAGGGGTTCGATCTGAACAGATCCACGCAACTGCATCATTCGCAGTTCATCTGCTGTCATTTGAGCTCGGAATCGGGCTGATTTCGAAGATGCGCTTGATGTTCGTCGGGGCATGGGTCTACGAGTGCGCGTGGGGGCTTACCAGAACGCTGGTACTCGTTCTTGGGAGGTCCGCCGCTACCGATTCCTGGAAGTGGAGGATGTTTCAGATGTTTCGCGCTTTGAAGAGATTGAAGATAGGGCCGGCACTACCGCTTGCGGCTGCGCTCGGCGTCGGGCTGGTGGCCGAGGTGAGCGCACAGGGCGGGACGCAGAACCCGGGTTTGAACGCGCAGGTCGCGGAGCGGTTCGAGGTGAGCAAGGTTGAGACTTTCCGTGTTGAGCGGCCGTTCACGCTCAAGAAGCGTATCCGTCAGACCGTGCCCTACGAGGGCGAAGCGTACGAGATGGTGCTGCAGCCCTACTCGAACCGGGCGAAGGGGTTCCGTGTGCTCGTGCAGGGTGATGACGGGGTGCTGCGTGAGGTCGATCCGGGACCGGTGACGACGTATCGCGGTCGGATCGACGGGCGTCCGGGTTCGGTTGTTGCGGCGTCTGTTCTCGAAGGACGACTGGAAGGGCAGATTGTTCTAGCGGACGGAACGGAACTGTGGTTCGGGTCGGTCGCGGAACGGGTGCTGAACGCGCCGAACGATCTGTACGCTGTGTTCGATGATGAGGATCGCCTCGAAGTGGAAGGCGTGTGCGCCGGCGGTGTCGGGGAGCAGGTTGTGCTCCCGAGGCCGGATGAGATCGCCGGCAATCGCGGCGAGGGTGAGACCTTTAACATCTTCACCTCGACGCTCGGGCTGGACGCGGACTTCGAGTACTACTCGGAGTTCGGCGATGTGGACCTGACCCGCGCCCGGATGGAGGCGGTGGTGAACACCGTCAACGTGCAGTACGAGTCCGAGGTGGACATCCACCACGAGGTCACGGAGGTGATCGTTCGCACGTCGGACAGCGCGGAGCCGTACACCGCGACCGACTCGGGCGACCTGCTCGATGAATTCGTGAATGAGTGGGAGAACAACGTGAGCGCGACGCCGAGCCACGCTCACCTGTTCACCGGAAAGAATCTCGATGGCAGTGACATCGGCCTTGCGTTCATCGGTGCGGTCTGCGACGAGGGGCGCGAGTACGGGCTGTCGCAGGGGAACTGGAGCAACAACTACGCGAACGTGACTGATCTCGTTGCGCACGAACTGGGGCACAACTGGAACGCGACGCACTGCAGTTGCACGAATCCTGATTACACGATGAACCCTGGCATCACGGGGGCGAACACGTTCAACCCGAGCGTGACGGTTCCGGACATCGTCGCGTATCGCGACGGGCAGGGTTCTGACTGCAACGGGGGAAAGCTGGTTCTCGTGAACGAT
>CAXAVQ010000383.1:0-2617 GCA_963971985.1 uncultured bacterium | reverse complement strand
GAGGCGTCATCCAATTGTGCGACGCGCGAGGTCGTGCGAGGACCGACCGGCAGCGCCGAGAACTGCCACTGGTCGCCCTGTATCCGTGAGGCTGACCACGCGGTGAGGTACGCCTCGCTCTCGGTGCCGATGGCGATCGCGACCTGCGCGATGGATTCGCCGTCGTTGATGTTCACAATGCGGACCGCGCGGATCGGGTCGGTCCATTGCTGCCACTGGCCGGTGGAGTGCTGATCCTCCAGGAAACTGGCGTCAGCGGGAGCGAGCATCGAACCGAATGCGGAGTGATCGCCGGTTGCGATGGCGGATGCGAAGTCGGCGATTGCCTGGGCGAAGCCTTCTGACTCCGGGGCGTACTTCTCGGGGAACTGGACTTTCAGGTCCATCGAGAGGTCTTCGATCGACCAGCGCGGGCCAGACTGGACGACCGGCTTCTGCTCGACGACTTCCTCTTCTTCGCCACAGCCCGGCAGCGCGACTGACGATAGCGAGAGGCACGAGACGGATGCGATGGTGATGAGTCGTTGTGCAAGCTTCATGAGGCCAACTCCCGTGGGGCGTCGTGGTTGGTGACTTTGACGGACCGGTCGATGCGACGCATGAGTCCGCTGAGCACCTTGTTGGGCGCGAGTTCGTGGAACTCACCGGAGATGTTCTGGCTGAGCCAGACGCAACTCTCCGCCCATCTTACCGGAGAAGTGAGCTGTTCTACGAGGAGACGCTTGAGGCGGGCGTCGAAATCTTCCCCAGATTCGGCGGCATGGGGCTCGGCGGTGACATTTGACACCACCAGGCAAGCGGGTTCTGAGATCGAGACACTCTCGAGTGCTTTCTGGAGGCGATCGGCGGCGGGCTGCATGATGGGGGAGTGAAACGCCCCGGCGACGGCGAGCTTGGTCGCTCGAAGTCCGAGGTTCCCTGCTTCCTCGACCGCCCGGTCGCAGGCGGACGCGGAGCCTGAAATGACGATCTGGCCGGGTGCGTTGAAATTGGCGGGCACGAGCACGTCATCGCCTCGGGCGGCGTCGCAAACGGCGTTGGCCTGCTGCTCGTCGGCCCCGATGAGGGCAACCATGCTCGAGTCGGCGGCTTCGGCGGCGTCCTGCATGGCCCGGCCTCGGAGGGTGACTAGTTCCAGCCCGTCCTCGAAGGAGAACGCTCCGGCGATGTGCAGGGCGGTGTATTCGCCGAGGGACAGGCCAGCTGCGGCGGCGATGGAGGACGGTTGGAGCCCCTCGAACGCGCCGTGGAAGCTGGCGACGCCGGCGACGTAGAGAGCGGGCTGGGCGATGTCGGTGCGGTTGAGCGATTCGGCGGGGCCATCGAAGCACAGCTTCGAGAGGCGATCGCCGAGGCTATCGCCGAGGATCTCATCGGCGCGGTCGAAGACCTTGGCGGCGTTCGGCGAAGCGTGGAACCACGACTTGCCCATGCCGACGATCTGTGCGCCCTGGCCGGGGCAAAGGATGATGGGTGATGTGCTCATAGGTTTCCCTTCGTTCGGGATTAAAAGCGCCAGAGGGACGAGGCCCAGGTGAGGCCGCCGCCGAAGGCGAGCAGGAGGACCAGATCGCCCTCCTTGCACAGGCCCGCCTTGCGTGACTCGTCGAGAAGGACCGGGACGGAACCCGCAGAGCAGTTGCCGAGTCGGTCAATGTTGATGGGCATCTTTTCTTCGGGGATGCCAAAGCGTTCGCGTGCCGATTCGAGCATGCGCAGGTTGGATTGGTGGCAGACGAAGAGGTCGATGTCCGACGCGCTGAGTTCGACCTTGTCGAGGGTTTCCTGGATCAGTTGAGGGAACTTGCTGACAGCGAATTTGTAGACGCTCCGTCCGGCCATGCGGAGGGTACCCATTCGGTATTCGTCCGCCTCGCCCTCCGGAAAGTCGCTTTCACGCGTCGGGATGAAGAGATCGGTCCAGCCCCGCCCGTCGGCGTGCATGACCGACGTCAGGGTGCCTTTACTGGGGTCGTCGCACGCGCGGAGGATGGCGGCGCCCGCGGCGTCGCCGAAGAGGATCGATACCGAACGGTTTGAGTAGTCGAGGAGGCTGGACATGATGTCGCAGCCGACGACCGCGATGGTCTTGTAGTTGCCGCCCCGGATCAGGTCGTGGGCGATGTTGGTGCCGTAGACGAACGCGGAGCAGGCGGCGAGCACGTCGAACGCTCCGGCTCCGATGGCTCCGACCGCCGCGGCGACCCGGCAGGCCGTCGAGGGGCAGGTCATCGTTCCGGAGACGGTCCCGACGATCACGAGATCGATTTCGCTCGGGTCGATCCCCGCGTCCTCGATGGCTGACTGGAGTGCGTTCGTACACATCCAGATGACGTCTTCACCCTTCGACGGGTCGATGATGCGGCGCTCGCGGATGCCGGTTCTCTGCCGGATCCACTCGTCGGAGGTCTCCATGTACTGCTTGAGATCCTCGTTCGCCAAGACCTTGTCGGGCACCTTGCTTCCGGTTCCGATGATCCTCACCCCGGAAGAGGGGGAGGCCGGCTTCTGTTGGGCAGGGTTGTTCTCGTTCATGGGACCTCGGCGATGCCGGAACAGTGTCGATGAGGACGGCCTGTGAGTGACCGTAAACGCGGATAATACGCGCTGCGACTAT
>CAXAVQ010000382.1:0-2620 GCA_963971985.1 uncultured bacterium | reverse complement strand
GCGACGGGTGAAAAGGGAAGTGTGGTGAAAAGCCACCGCGGACGCGCCGCCGTAACGGGCGCTGATCGGTTCCACCGAGGGCCACTGCCAGAGTCGCAAGACGGGCGGGAAGGCCGGAACCGTGATGCCCGGAGCCGGAAGACCTGCCTGGTTGTGAGCTTGGTTGCCCGCGCGGAACGGGTGGCCGGCGAAGCGGTGCGCGCTCCCGAGCCCCGCCTCCCCGACCACACCATCTGAACCCCGCGGGACTCACATGTCTTCCCCGGGAGTCCCTGCGCGTTTTCAGGGAACAGAAAGGTCTGCCGAATGGCACTCACCGATCGTCGTGCGCTGAGCGCACTCGCTGTCTCGTTGTTTTGCGCTTCTGTTTCGATCGCCGGGCCCGGCTATTCGTTGGTTTCGACCTTCGAACTCCCATCGGAGATCGATACATTCAGTGTCGGTCCCGCCGGGCTGCTGTACGCCACGTCCGGCGACCAGATCCTGCTGCAGGACTCGATCAACTCCGGGTCGTTCTCGGTGGTCGGTTCCCTGCCGAGCGGTCTGGTCAACAGCTTCGGAGCATCGTTCGTTTCGGTCAGCCCGGACGGGCAGAACATCGCCGTTGGCGACAATAACAGTGGTCCGGAAACGTACGTATTCCTGCTGCCGACCGAGAGTCTTTCCCCGAGCGCACCGACGATACCGACCGGTGTGCCGATCCCGAACTACAGCGCGGCGTGGAGTGACGACTCCACTCTGTACGTCACCGGTGGCGCGTTCGGCTCGCCGAGTTCCGTTTCGGCGATCGATGCTGCAACGGGCACATCGTCTGTGGTCATCGACAACATCGACGGCGCTTCGAGTGGTATCGCGATCGCCGACGGTCGCCTGTACACCGGCAACGGCTTCGCCTACGGCGGCGGCAGCTCGACCGGCGACATCTTCGCGTACGACCTCGCCGACCTCGGCAACGGCGCGATCGACTTCGCTGACGGCACGCTCGTCGGCAACGTGCTTTCCGCCGGCTCGCTCGGCTTCGATGCCCAGGGCAACCTGCTCGTCGGGGGTGGCGACAGCGGCGGGCAGATCGGCTTCGCCTCGGTGATCGAGTCCGGCGCGATCAAGAGCGCCCTCGCCGGCGGGCCGATCGTCGGTCCGCTCGACGGCCAGCAACTCACGCCGACCGGTGACCCGAACGCGTTCTACTCCGTCCGCTTCAACCCCGTGACCGAAGAGCTCTACGTCACCACGTTCGGAAGTTCAACGGTATTCGTCTACGCGATCCCGACGCCGGGCGGCATCGCGCTGCTCACGCTCACCGGCCTCAGCGTGACCCGTCGTCGTCGTGCGTGATCTCGCGTCCAGATTCTGTCTACGCGGCACCGCTGCCCTGGGTGGGTTGGCAGCGGTGTCGTTCTTCGCTGCGCTCGCCGCGGCGAGCCCGTTCGCGAGCACCGTGCTCGATTACACGCCCGCGCCGGGCCAGTTCGTGAACAGCGCGACCTTCAACGATCCTGCGAATGCGCTCGGCGCGCCGTCGGGAGGCGGAACGGCTTCTCCGAACAACGCGAGCGTCGTCTCGCTGGGCGCGTTTGGCGGCTCCATCACGCTCGGCTTCGACGCGCCGATTGCGGACGATCCGTTGAACCCCTACGGCCTCGACCTGATCGTGTTCGGCAACGCCCTCTGGACCGGAGGCGATCCCTCTCGCCGCTTCGCGGAAGCGGGCATCGTCGAGGTGTCGCGCGATGTCAACGGCAACGGTCTGGCCGATGACCCGTGGTACGTCATCCGTGGCTCGAGCATCGATGGGACGCCCGAGGACGTCGCGTTCACGCAGCAGTGGGACAACGACCCGAACACCGCAACACCCCCGGGCAACCTGGCCTGGTACCCCGATCCGACGGATTTCCCCGACATCCCCGGCGCATACTCCACAATCGGATACACCCTGCCTGCGCCGTTCCAATCCGTGCCGCTGGTGAACCCCGGTGGGTCCGGCGAGATCAGCGAGGCGTACTTCGGCTACGCCGACCTGAGCCCGACGCTCGTGCTTGGTGACCTCGACGCGGACAACCTGGTCGAAGACGCCGACGTCCTGCCGGAAGCGTTCTACACGCGTCCGGACAATCCGTTCCTCGTTGGCGTCAGCATCGGCTCCGGCGGCGGCGATGCGATCGACATCGCGTGGGCGGTTGACCCGTTATTGGGAACACCTGCCCGGCTGCGCAGCATCGACTTCGTGCGCATCTCTACCGGACCGAATGCGCTCGCCGGGATCCTCGGCGAGATGTCCACCGAGGTCGATGCCGTGGCCTCGGTCACGGCGCAGCCCCTGTTTTACGACCTGAACAACGACAGCACGCTGGATATCGAAGACCTCTACGCGTGGCACCGCACCCCGTCCGATCTGACCGGGGAAGGCGCGTCGAACGATCAGGACCGGCACAGCGTGCAACGGGCTGTCCGCGCGAACGAAGCGATCGACGTGATTGGGGGGCAACCATGATCCGCCGCACTCGAGATGCGTTCACGCTTATCGAATTGCTGGTGGTGGTCGCGATCATCGCCATCCTGCTCGGCCTCCTGCTTCCGACGCTCTCGGTTGCGCGTCGCTCAACACAGGCGATCGTCGGCC
>CAXAVQ010000381.1:0-2636 GCA_963971985.1 uncultured bacterium | reverse complement strand
ACGATGCCGAAGTTGACCATCTTGGCCCCGGAGCGATGCTCGTCGGTGACGTCTTCGGGGGCGATGTCGTGGATCTGGGCGGCGACGGCGCGGTGGATGTCGGCATCGGCGTGGAAAGCATCGATGAGGGCCCGGTCGCCGGAGAGGTGCGCGAGCAGGCGGAGTTCGATCTGGGAGTAGTCGGCGGAGATGAGCACCGAGCCCTCGGGGGCGACGAAGGCCCGGCGGATCTCGCGCCCGATCGGCGTGCGGATGGGGATGTTCTGGAGGTTGGGGTCCGACGAACTCAGGCGCCCGGTGACGGCGACGGTCTGGTTGAAGCTGGGGTGGATGCGGTGCGTCTCGGGATGGATGGCCTCCTTCAGTGCGAGGAGGTAGGTGGAGACGAGCTTGGTGAGCTGGCGGTACTCGACGATGAGGGCCGGGATCGGGCTCTCGATGGTGGGGTCGAGCGCGAGCTTTTCGAGGGTCTCGGCATCGGTGGAATAGCCGGTCTTGATCTTCTTCAGGGGCTTGATGCCCAGGCCGGGCTCGGCGTCATCGGGTTTGTTGAAGAGGATGGCCGAGAGCTGTTTGGGGGAATCGGGGTTGAAGGGGCGCGGTGCGGCGGCTTCGAGGTCGGCGCGGAGTTCCTCGATGCGGACGATGAGGCGCTCGCGCTGGCGATCGAGTTCGTCCGGGTCGCAGCCGATGCCGTTGTATTCGAGTTCGGCGAGGACCTCGACGAGCGGCATCTCGACGTCGTCGAAGAGATCGCGCAGGTTGCCGGCGAGTTGCGGGATGAGGGCGTGGTAGAGGCGGAGGGACACGTCGGCGTCTTCGGCGGCGTACTCGGCAGCGGTGTCGAGCGGGACTTCGTCGAAGCGCTTCTGGCTCTTGCCAGTGCCGATGAGGTCCTTGATCGGGATGCAGGAGTGGCCGAGCTCGGCGAGGGCGAGGGCGTCCATCGAGTGCGACGAGCGTGAGGCGTCGATGAGGTAGGAGGCGACCATGGTGTCGCAGGCGATACCCCGGAGACGGATGCCGGCGCGACGGAGCACGAGCAGGTCGTACTTGAGGTTGTGACCGGTCTTGGGGTGCTTGCCCGATTCAAGGATGGGGCGGAGCGTTTCGAGGACGGTGTCGGCGTCGAGGTGCTTGCCGGGATCCGGCGAGCGGACGGGGACGTACCACGCGCTGCCGGGCTCGGTGGCGAAACTGAGGCCGACGAGGTCGGCCTGCATGGCGTGGATCGAGGTGGTTTCTGTGTCGATCGCGATCAGGTCGGCGGCTTTGAGGGCCTTCACGAGGTCCTTGAGCTGCGCCTTCGTGGTGACGGTTTCGTAGGTCGTGTCGCGGGCGCGGTGGGCGATGAGCGACTCGCCGACCTGCTCCGAGTCGCCTGCGGCGAAGAGCGTGCCCTCGGCATCGTCTCGGGTTGCGGCTTTGGATTTGGCCGTCGGCTTTGCCTCGACGGTCGAAGAAGCATCGGACGATGTTCCGCCGAGCAGCGACTTCAGTTCGCTCTGGTAGCGCCCGAAGCCGAGTTCCTCGAGCAGCGGCTGGAGCGCGACGATGTTGAACTGCTTGGTCGCGGCGGTCTGGAGGTCGAAGGGCAGATCGAGGTCGTCGCGCAACTGGACGAGCTGCTTGGAGAGCGGGAGGGTTTCGGCCGCCGCGGCGATGTTCTCGCGGCGCTTGCCCTTGATCTTCCAGTCCTTCTTCGGCGCATCGGATGTGGCCTCGGCGATGACGGCGTCTAGGGTGCCGAACTCGGAAATGAGCTGCGCGGCGGTCTTGGGACCGACACCGGGCACGCCGGGGACGTTGTCGACCGTGTCGCCCATGAGCGCGAGCATGTCGACGACCTGCTCGGGGGTGACGCCCTTGTTTTTCAGGAGTTTGGCGACGTCGATGTGCTCGTCGGTGTGGACGTCGAACATCTCCACACCGCCCATGGTGTCGTCGGTAGGGGTGAGCAGCTGCTGGAGGTCCTTATCCTTGGAGACGATGCGCACGCGCACGCCGGGGGTTTCCTCGCCGATGCGCCGGGCGATGGTGGCGATGACGTCGTCGGCCTCGTAGCCCTCCAGCCCGAGCACGGGCACGCCGAGGGTTTCGAGGATGGACACGCAGCGCTCGGCCTGGGGCTTGAGGTCGTCGGGCGGCTCGGAGCGGTTGGCCTTGTAGGCGGGGTAGAGCTCGGAGCGGAAGGTGCCGCGATCCCCGGAGACATCGGTGGCGACGACGAGGTAGTCGGGGTGGTGGTTGGCGAGCAGTTTGAGGAGCATGCCGACGAAGCCGTAGGTGGCGTTGGTCGGCTCCTTGGTGACCGGCGAGGTCATCGGTGTGCGGATGGCGTGGTAGGCACGGAAGAACTGGGCGTAGGCGTCGATGACGTAGAGCGTCTTCACGATTCGTCGCCTCCGCT
The DNA here is from genome assembly GCA_963971985.1 of uncultured bacterium. GTDB lineage: Bacteria > Planctomycetota > Phycisphaerae > Phycisphaerales > UBA1924 > JANSXG01. The sequence continues at coordinate 226 of CAXAVQ010000381.1, read as the reverse complement.
TGCGGCTGCGAGGGCGTTCAGTCGCGCGATGTAGTCCTCGGAGGGTTCGATGCCGCGGCGCCCCATGACGGTCCGGGCGATGTCGATGAACTTGTTCATGCGGAAGCTGCGGATGCCGGTGTCGGTGCACCAGGCGAAGCGATCGGTGAACGCGGGCGGCGCCGCGGTGGTGGCGATCATGGTGCCGGTCGAGAAGCACGAACCGGTCATGATGGTGGTGTTGATC
>CAXAVQ010000380.1:0-2645 GCA_963971985.1 uncultured bacterium | reverse complement strand
TTCACGCTCTCCCAATCCCGCTCCCACTTCTTCCGCCACGTGATCGTGCGCCCGCACTCGGCGCACGGCTTGGTCGGCAGGTCGTGCGGGTTGTGATTGCCCGTGGACCCGCTCATGACGAAACCCCTTCGAACAGCCCGCCAGATGCCTCCTCGCGCAGTGGTCCCGGCTGACCAAGCAATCGACCCGCCGCGGCCATCCCGCTGAGCAAGGCCCCTTGGACGCCATACTCGCGCCGTGTCTCGCAGACCCAGTCACCGCACACGTACAGACAGCGATCGACATCCGCGAGGGATTCGTAGACCTCGGAGGCCCGCTCGGTCGCGAGTCCGTAGCGCCACCGATGCGCGATAGCGGATCGGACCACGACATCGTGTCCGAGCGCGCTCAGCGAAGTCGCAAAGGCCTCGCGCAACATGCCGGCAGCCTCGTCCTTGTCCAGTTCCAGATGCTCGCGCGAGAAGTCCGCCGTGGCGTGCGCCACGAAGGCGCTCACCCCGGTGATTGCAGGTCGCCCCGGTTTCGCGGAATTCAGGATGATCGACTCGAGTTCATCCGCCGACGGCGATTCGATCACCGGCGATTCGAGTTCGACCCGGTCCGTTTCGATCATCGCCGACCAGCGCGGCGCCATGGAAGCCCGATCGACCTGCGCGTCGAGTTCGGGCGACGCATCGCGAAGCAGTTCCGATGCCTGCACGGATGGGATGGCGAGCACGACGGAGTCGAAACGGTCCTGGCTTACATCGCTATTCGACGACCACGAAACGGTCCACCCCCCCTGCTCATCTTCCCTAGGCGCAAGTCCGCTCACGCGCACACCGAAGCGGACATCGTCGAGGGGCGAACACAAGTGTGACACCAGCGCGTTCGCGCCCGGAGTCGGGACGTAGCCGCCGCTGCCCTCTGGCCACTCGGCCAGAACCCCCTGCTGCACCCAGCTTCGGATCCAGCGAGCGAGGCGCGGATCGTCTGCATAGAAGGATGGCGCCCCGTGATCGAACCGCTGGTCGCCGGCGTATCGCGTCGCGGTCCGCCCACCGGGCCCGCGCGACTTCTCGAAGGCGGTCACCCGGTGCCCGTGCTGCGCGAGCGTCCGGGCAGCCATCGCCCCCGCCGGCCCCGCGCCGACCACCGCGATCCGCTGTCGTCCGCTCCGCCCCGGCCGGCTCGTCCACGCGTCGTACCGTTTCATGTCCACCCGCTGCTCATGCGAATCAACATCACGCGGGCGTACCGTCCCGAGGACCGCCTGCTCCGGTTCGAAGGGCCGGTCGAACTGGCCCATGCACCAGAGCAGGCCGCCGTAGGAGTTGGGGTTGTTGCCATCGAGCGAGTAGCGATGGTTGAGGTCGATGAGCGTGTCGAGCGCGATGCCGGGCGAGCGCGTCCACTCCACGATCGCCTTGCCCCAGGTCATCCGGACGTTGTTGTGCAGTTCCCCCTGTCGGAAGAGCGAGCGCTGGCACGCGTTCCAGAGACCGCTGTGGGTCGCTCCGGTCGCGAGCTGCTCCCAGGAATAGCCGTGCTCGCGCTCATCAGAGCGGTGATCCCGGAGCGTTTGCACCGCCCAGTCGGGAAGGGCCGCGCTGGTTTCGAGGGAACTGCCGGTCGGGTCATCGAGCGATCGGTAGAAGCAAAAGTTATGCGCCATCTCGCGCCAGACGAACAGCTCGTCGAGAAACTTGTCCGCTCCCTCTCCGCCCTGCTCCAGCGCCTCGCGCCCGAGGCGCAGCGCGGAGACGTGCCCGTGGTGCAGGTACGCGGACATCCGGCTGACTGCGTCCGGCTGGGCGGCGTTGTTCCGGGCCTTGTGATAGGAACTGAGACGCTGATCGCGAAAGCGCTCCCATCGCTCGTAGCCAGCACGGCTCCCCCCCACCGTGTCCGCAACCGGCGGCACGCTGTGATCGACCCGGCATCGCGAGCAGGCCTCGGCGATGTCGAGCGCTTCGAACTCAACGGGTTCGAACCCGAGATCAACGCCGTCGAGCGTACGCCGGGTCCGCAGAGTTGCTTCTGGCCACGGCTCGCGCAGGCGCGACAGGTAGTCCTTCCAGGCCTTGCTCCGGAACTTGAACGCCCGGTCGTAGGCCTTGCCCAGCGACTGCATCGGAACGACGCAGGTTGCATCGACGGCGATCACCGCGCACGGCGCGCGCCGGGCCAGCGATGCGGACCATTTCGGGAACGGCGGCGCGGGGAAATCCTCGACGACGCAGACCGACGCCCGCCTGACGAGGTCGCGCAGCGGCGAGGGACTCGATGGATCCTCGGGCAGGTGAAACGCGAACCGGATGCGCCCGTTGGATCGCTCGCGAAGTTGCCCGTCGAGATCGCGAGCACCTTCGAGGATGAAGGTGTGGTGCCGGTCGCTGTTGAAGCGGTGATCGCCGCCAAGACCCTGATAAACGAGCACGGGGAGATCGAGGTCATTGGCAAGCTCGATCGCGACGTCAAGAGCCGCATTCTCGTGCGCCCGCACGGCGTGGTGGAGCCAGAGGAGAACGAACTCCCCATCTGAGCTTACTGCCCGCCCATTGAGGGGGCGAGCCCCCTCGGCAAGGTGGGTCGGCAGCGATCCGAACAGACGGGAGTCCTCCATGGGGCAAAGATAGGTCTCGGGACCGTCGGCGGAGGCCGAA
>CAXAVQ010000379.1:0-2676 GCA_963971985.1 uncultured bacterium | reverse complement strand
GACGACGCGGGCGAGGGGGTTGTCGATCTGCACGTAACTGATGTGCTCGACGCCGCGGCGCTTCATGTCTTCGAGTGCGCCGGACTGCGCGAGGGCGCGGAGCGATCCGCCGTGCCCGTCGGGGTTGGTGGCGACTTCACCCTTGCCCGCGAGCAGGATCTTGCCGGTGACCATGTCGAACGAGGGGAGCACGCCCTGCGCGAAGAACATGACGTGGTCCGGCGAGAGCCCGAAGTGGTCGTGCTCCTTGAAGAACGCGACGGTGGCCTCGTGGTTCAGCGGGCTGGTCATGATGTACCACGGCACGGTTGCGCCGGAGCGGTCCTGCGCGGCGTGGATCCAGTCGGCGAGGCAGGCGAACAGGGGCTTGCCGGTGACCGCACCGCCGGGGAAGCAGCCCTTGGGGCCGTCGTAGCCGAGGCGCGAGCCCTGGCCGCCGGCGACGGTGAAGGCTGCGACCTTGCCCTCGCGGAGCAGTTGTTCGCCGGCGGCGCGGAACTGTTCGACGTCCCAGTCGCCGTCGCGCATGTAGCCGGGCGGCGGCGCGATGGTCGCGCTGCCGGGGTCGAACGACGGTTTGCTGAGCACGTACTCGCGGACGAGCGTCGGGACGCTGTGGAGGTCGAGCGATGCGATCTGGGCGCACAGCGCGTCGAGTTCGCTCGGTGACAGGTCGTCGGCGAAGCGCAGCAGGTGGTCCTGCTCGATCGCGGCGAGGCGGCTGCGCAGGTCTTCGATGTTCGTAGTGGCGCTCGTCGTGCCGGGCATGCTTGCCCCCCTCTTACTGCTCGTCTTCGAAGTCGGGTTCGGACGGTTCGGTCCACTGCTCGTCGGTGTGTCGCACGATCTTGCCGGTCTCGACGTAGATGACCTGTTCGGCGACGTTGGTGCAGTGGTCGGCCATGCGTGCGATGGCGGCGGCGACGCGGTTGAGCGCGAAGGCGTACTCGGCGGAGCGGTTGCCGCCGGCGAGTTCTTCCTCGTTCTCGCGGAGGATGGCCTCGCGGAAGGCCTCGGTCGCGTCGTCGGAGGCGAGGACGAGGCGTGCGGCGTCGGTGTCCATGTCTTCCAGCGACATGATCGAGTGCTCGATCATGCCGATGACGCTGTTGGCCATCACGCGGAAGCGCCTTGGCGGGTCGCCGGGGAGCTTGAGCCAGGCGCTCATGCGCGCCACCATGGCGACCGCGAGGTCGGCGATGCGCTCGAACTCGTTGTTGACCTTCACGATCGTGAGGATCATGCGGACCTGGTAGGCGTTGAGCGGTGCCTCGTCGCTGGCGGTGCCGGCAGCGCAGAGTTGCAGTGACTCGGTGAGCAGCGCGACGGCGGTGCGTTCGATGCGGATATCGACGCGATCGATCACCTCGTCCTCTTTGACGACCTTCTCGGCGAGCGAGCGGTCTTTCTCGAAGATGGACTGGACCGCGGCTTCGACGATCCGCTGAACGTGGCGTCCCTGCTCAACAAGGTCGCTCTTCAGCTGGACCAGCCGTTCTCCGAGCGGTCCGTGGCGCAGTTCTGGCACGCGGTTTCCTCCGACTCAGGTGCGGGCGGGCACTGTAGCGTATGCCCGCTGATTGTGGGCGGTGCGCGACGGCGGTGACACGCGCGGAGCGGTATCATCCGGGCGCGCCGTACGCCGATTCCCGTCAACCCGCGATCTTCCCGGAGCATCCGCCATGCCCTTCGATATCGAAGCCGTTCACGCCCGCCAGATCCTCGATTCCCGAGGCAACCCGACCGTCGAGGTTGAGGTCGCGCTCTCGGGCGGCGCGATCGGGCGGGCCGGCGTGCCGTCGGGCGCCTCGACCGGCGAGAACGAGGCGGTCGAACTGCGCGACGGCAAGAAGGACTTCTTCCTCGGCAAATCGGTGCTGAAGGCGGTCGAGAACGTGAACGACGTGATCGCTCCGGAACTGTTCGGCTTTGACGCCCGCGATCAGGAGGAGATCGATCGGCTGATGGTCGACATCGACGGCACCTCGAACAAGGGCAAACTCGGGGCGAACGCGATTCTGGGGGTGTCGATGGCGGTCGCCCACGCCGCGGCGGAGGGGATGGGGCTTCCGCTGTTCCGCTACCTCGGCGGGACCGGCGCGAAGACCCTGCCGGTGCCGATGCTCAACATCCTCAACGGCGGCAAGCACGCGGATAACACCGTGGACTTCCAGGAGTTCATGATCCAGCCGTGGGGCTTCGACACGTTCCACGAGGGCCTCCGCGCCGGGGTCGAGATCTACCACACGCTGAAGGGGGTTCTGAAGTCCAAGGGCATGTCGACGGCGATCGGTGACGAGGGCGGCTTCGCGCCGGACCTCAAGGACAACGAGGACGCGCTGAAAGTGATCGAGGAGGCGGTGGACAAGGCCGGGTACTCGTGGGGCGAGCAGATCTTCGTGGCCCTCGACCCGGCGATGAGCGAACTGTGGAACGAGGCCCAGAAGGACGGCAAGGAGGGCTACAAGTTCTTCAGCTCGAGCGAAGAGATCATGTCGAGCGACGACATCGTGTCACTCTGGTCGGAATGGTGCTCGAAGTACCCGATCCGCTCAATCGAGGACGGTCTGGCGGAGAACGACTGGACCGGCTGGGCCAGCCTGACCGCGAAACTGGGCGACCGGGTCCAGCTCGTCGGCGACGACCTGTTTGTCACCAACAAGGAATTCGTGGCTC
>CAXAVQ010000378.1:0-2684 GCA_963971985.1 uncultured bacterium | reverse complement strand
AGGGCGGTTTCCTGGCGTGGGAACAGGAACACAAGACGGTACAGGACGCCGATGCGGCGGGAGTGGCATCATGAGCACAACGACTGAACACACGACGGTGACCGATGTTTCTGCGGCGGAACTGCGCCATTGGCAACAAACGGGCGAAGCGGTGATCATCGACGTCCGTGAGCCGTTCGAGTACGGCGAGGAGCGCATCGACGGCGCGGACCTGCACCCGCTTTCGGCGTTCGACGCCGAGGCGATCCGCGAGAAGTACGGCGACCGGAAGCTGGTCTTTCAGTGCCGGTCTGGTCGTCGCTCGCTCGACGCCGCGGAGCGGTACGCCAATTGCGGCGGGGTGCCCTACCACCTGGCCGGCGGGATCGAGGCGTGGAAGGCTCAAGGCGAGCCGGTCTACAAGCCGCAGGGCGCACCGAAGATCGGCGTGATGCGCCAGGTGCAGATGACGGCGGGATCGCTGGTACTGATCGGGGTGCTGCTCGGGGCGTTTGTGAACCCGTGGCTGCTGATCCTGTCGGGGTTCGTCGGCGCCGGGCTGGTGTTCGCGGGCGCATCGGGCTGGTGCGGCATGGCGATGCTGCTGGCGAAGATGCCGTGGAACAAGGGCGCTGCAAACTGCGGAGCCAGTTGCTCGGTGTGATGGGCTGAGGCGTCCGGGTTGGCGTCAGGAAGCGGGTATCGGCGATGGTCTTTGCGATCCTCGGGGCACTTGCGGTCGGGTTGTCGCTGGGGATCTTCGGGTCCGGTGGGTCTATTCTGACGGTGCCGGTGCTGATTTATCTGTTGCACCACGAGGACAAGGTGGCGATCGCCGAGTCGCTGGGTATCGTCGGCGCGATCGCACTCATCGGTGCGATTCCGTATGCGAAAGCGAAACTCGTCGACTGGCGTGTGGCGATGGTGTTCGGTGTGCCCGGGATGGCGGGCACCTATCTCGGGGCGTGGGGCGCGTCGTTCGTCGCGGGGTATGTGCAGTTGATCGTGTTCGCCGGGGTCATGCTGCTGGCGGCGCGCCAGATGTGGAAACGATCGAAGACTTCGGAGAACCAACCGCGTGCGCCGCGTATCGGGGCCGAGGCAGGGTCCGGAACCGGGTCGGAGCATTCCCGATCCGCCGTGAAGATCATCGCGGACGGACTCGGTGTGGGCATTCTGACCGGATTTGTCGGTGTGGGTGGCGGGTTCCTGATCGTGCCCGCGCTGGGGATCCTGTGCCGCATGCCGATGCGTAAAGCTGTGGCAACGAGCCTGGTCATCATCGCGCTCAAGTCGGCGGCGGGGTTCTGGAAGTATCTGGGTGTTCTGGACTCGATGGGCAGTTCGGTGGATTGGCAGACGATCGGCCTGTTCAGCGCGATCGGCATCGTCGGTTCCTTCGTCGGCAAGTCCTTGAATAACCGGTTGAATCAGAATGCTCTGCAGCGCGGATTCGCGGTGTTTCTTGTGGTGATGGCGTGTTTCATCGTGGTCAAGGAGACCGCTTCACGCCTGGGCGAGGGCGCCGATACATCGGCCGTAAGTGCGCCGGACGGCATCGAACCAACGACGGAGGAGCGATCGGATGAATGAGCAGGATTATCGCCGCATCGAGGCCGAGATCTCGTCGGAGGACAGCCCGGTAGGGATCGATGCGCGTCACACGCACGTGCTGATTCTCGGGAAGCTGGAGGCGATCGAACGTCGGCTGGATGCGCTGGAGGGGTGTCGGCCCGACGGATCTGATGTGTCAGCGATGGCGAGCGGCGCGAAGAACGCGGCGGGCGCCGCGGTGGATGCGCTGGACGAAGAAGTGGAGCGCCTGCGCGAGCGGGGCGTGGACCTCGATGCGCGGTTGCGCGGCGCGGTGGAGCTGCTGGAACGGCTCACCCGAGAGCGGACCGCCGAAGCGATGGGGCGCATGGCGGACGCCCTGCCGGCGATCGAGCCGAAGCTCGGCTTGCTGCAGTACGCCGATGCCGTGGTGGCGACGGCGACGGATGCCCTGGACGAGGAGTTCCAGCGGCTGGCCGAGCAGGGCGTGGACGCGGATGCGGCGCTGCGGAACGGCCTGCGGGCGTTGCTGTACCTCGGGCAGCGGATCTCGACGTCGGAACTCGAATCGCTCGGGACGCTGCTGCGCTCGGATGTGCTGCACCCGAGCGCTGTGGACATCGTGGGGCTGGCGGGACGCGCGCTGGTTGAAGCGGCGCAGTCCCCGGCGAGTTCGGCGGGGCCCATCAAGGCGTTCTCCTCGCTTGGTGGGGAACACGCGAAGCGCAGCACGGGGTTCCTGCTCGAGTTTGCCCGGCGGTTCGGCGAAGCGCTGGGAACGGATCACACACCACACGAGCGTCGGGCCGAAGGGCGGGCGACGGCTTCGGAGAGGAGCGGACGATGACCGATCATTACGACGTGCTGGTCTGCGGCGGCGGCACCGGTGGGATCACGGTGAGCGCGCAGTTGAGGCTGGCGGAGAATCCCCCGACGGTGGGGATCATCGAGCCGTCGGACAAGCACTACTACCAGCCGCTGTGGACGCTGGTGGGCGGTGGGGTGTTCCCGAAAGAAGACTCCGAGCGCGATGAGGCGGACTTCATCCCCACCGGCGCGGACTGGATCCGCGACGCGGTCGCGTCGTTCGAGCCGGAGGCGAACGCGGTGGTGCTCAAGAGCCTGCCGCCCGGGGCGGTCGCGGTGGGCAT
>CAXAVQ010000377.1:0-2714 GCA_963971985.1 uncultured bacterium | reverse complement strand
TCTCGCGATCGACGCCCGCCTCAAAGGTCTCGAGCGTGACGTTCGACTCCAGTTCCTGCTCGATGCGCTCCTCCAGCGCCTGCATGGACATCTGGAGGATCTCCATGGACTGGATCATGCGCGGGGCCAGCTTCATCTGCTGGCCGAGCTTCATCTGTTGGGAGGTATCGAAGCGCATGTCGTCGCTGGCTCTCGGCTCCGCCGAAATCACCCGCCGGGCACGACGCACTCCGCGCCGAAACACCGACCCGATGGGCTCAAACAGACAGTACCGTCTATCGGCTCAACATGGCACGCGACTTGCTGGAATTGCGCTCCGGACGCGCCGGATCTACGGGCCGGTCCGGCTGAAACGGCCGCCTACATCGCCTGGCGACCGGCGATCGCGTCGGCCAGAACCGCCTTCGAGGCGTACTCCAGTTGCGAGCCCGAGGGCAGGCCCCGGGCCAGCCGGCTGACCTTCACGCCCCGCTGCTGCAACTGCTCGGCCAGGTACAGACTGGTGCCGTCGCCCTCCAGGGTCGGGTTCAGCGCGAGCACCACCTCTGTGATCTTCTCACCCCCGGCGTTCTTCGAGGGGTCGTCGACCCGCGCGAGCAGCTGCGGGATGGTCAGGTCTTCCGGGCCCACGCCGTCCAGAGGCGAGATCCGCCCCAGCAGCACGTGGTAAATCCCCCGGTACATGCCCGTGCCTTCGATCGCGATCAGGTCTCGCGGCTGCTCGACCACCAGCACCAGCGAGCGGTCGCGGCGCGGGTCGAGGTTGATCGGGCACACGCCGCCTTCGCTGTCGGCATCGGCGAAATTGAAACTGATGGGGCAGTAGCGGACCTTGGTCTTCACATCGTGGATCGCCTTGGCGAGTTTCATCGCCTCGTCGCGATCCTCCTTGAGCACGAAGAAGGCCAGACGCTCCGCGCTCCGACGCCCGATGCCCGGCAGCTTGGCAAACTCCGTCAGCAGCCGGTTCACCGATTCGGGGTAGCCGGTGTTGCCGGCGGACGAGGATCGGGTTGGGCCGGGCTTGCTCACAGTTGCTCCACTCAAGATGGGCTCACGCCCCGCCGCCGATGAGTTTCTCGATGCCCGGCATGTCGGGCAGGCCGAGTTCCTGGGCCATCTTCCGCGCCGCTTCGCTGACCATGACCTGGATGCGGCTCATGGCCTCGTTGGTCGCGTCCTGGATCAGCGACTCGACCATCGCCTTGCCGCCCGAACCCTCGGTCTGCAGCCCGGCGATGACCGCCGGGTCGAGGTGCACCTGCTGAACCCGCAGTTGCCCCGAAACGGTAACGCGGACCGCGCCGCCGCCCGCCGAGCCCTCGGCGGACATGCGCGACAGTTTCTCGCGAAACTCCTCGCCGAGTTCCTTGAGGCGTTCCTTGTTCTTCATGAGGCCGGCGATGGCCCCCATGGCTTTCATGTTCTCGAACATATGCGTCCTGGGTGCGAAGTCGTTGGTTCTGGTGGCCGGGTCAGTCGCCCGTGTCGGGTTCGACGCTGACGATACGCGCATCAAACAGTTCCTGCGCCTGTTTCACCAGCGGATGATTCGTCGCGGCGTGCCGGCTGGCGTGCTCGTCCACCGGCTTCTCCGCATCGGCGCGCACCGAGAGCGTAAAACGAACCAGCGAGCCGGTGATCTGCTCCGCCAGCCGGGACATGGCTTCCAGCTTCGACTTCGCCCCGAACTGCTTGGTCGGGTCGTCGAGCACGAGTTCGCACTCGGTGCCGTCGAACGAGCCGATCGAGAGGTGCTCCATGACCGCCGCGAGCGACGGCGAGACCTCGGCCTCGATGAGCATGCGTCGCCAGAGTTCGGGGCCGTCGAGCTTGACTGCGGGCTTGGCCTCGGGCTTCGATTCCGGCTTGGGATTCGGCTTCGGCTCGGGCGCGGACGACTGGGGCGCCTCAGCGCGTGGCTGCGGGCGAGCCGGTTCCGGGCTGGACTGGTCGGTTCTGGGCGGGTCGGTCCGGGGCCGGGCGGCCTCGGCTCCCGCCCTCAGCGTTTTTTTGCCGGGACGCCCCCACCGGCGAGCAGCCGCCCGACATCGGCGAGCTGCTCGGACATCGCCATCCGCACCACCATCGCGTCCACGAGCGCGCGAGCGGTCGAACTGTTCCGTGCGTTGCGCTTCACCGACTCGACCAGCGCGATCAGGTGGACCAGCCCGGCGGCGTCGAAACGCTTGGCCAGATTCGCCGCGCTGGCGCGCGCCTCGCCGGACAACTCGACCAGTTCGCTGTCTTCGCCGCAGGCGCAGATCAGCATGAGGTTGCGCAGGTGGTGGACCAGCGAGTCCAGCATCTGGTCCTGATCGGTGCCTTTTTCGAGCAGCGTCGCCGTCCGGGCGAGCGCCTTGGCGGGGTCGCCGTCGGCGACCGCCTCGATCAGGTCGGCGATGAGCGTGCGCTCCGGCAGGCCGAGCACCTGCTCCAGCACCGAGCTGTCGAGCGTTTCACCGGGCGGGACCGCCGCGATCAGGCGATCGAGCAGCGACAAGCCGTCGCGCATCGACCCGCTGGCAAGCCGGGCGATCTCCATGAGCACGTCGGCATCGGCCTTCAGGTCTTCCTTTGAGACCACTTCGCCCAGGTGACGCGCGATCTCGGTCGTCGGGATGTTGCGGAAGTCGAACCGCTGGCAGCGCGACTGAATGGTCGGCAGCACCTTGTGGGGCTCGGTGGTCGCCAGAATGAACTTCACGTGGTCC
>CAXAVQ010000376.1:0-2720 GCA_963971985.1 uncultured bacterium | reverse complement strand
GGCCCAGAAGGCTCAGGTCGTCTCAAAGAACCGCTGGTCCGTCCCGCCCTCGCCCACCTTCGCCGAGACCTCGCACCCGCAGCGCGGGCAGCGGCCGACGTACATCGTGCCCGCGCTGTTCTTGTAGATCCGCCCGTACTGGCTGCAGCACCGGAAAAAGATCCCGAGCCACGCACGCCCCGGCGCCGGACCCGCGCCGGCGCCGTTCTTCTCAATGGGAGTTCTGCTCTGCCTCATGCCACCTCTATCGGCACCGGCAGCCCCGGCCCTTTCAGGCGCACGCCTCGACCGTGCGCGACGCCCCCGCGCTGATCCGCTCCAGCAGACCGTCGGCATCTTCGAGCAGGCCGTAACTCATCCCGTCGAGGAACGCGAGGTTCACCACGATGTTCCAACGGCTCGCCCGGGCGACCGCCTCCGCGAAGATCGTCGCCATCGCCAGATCGCTCCGCAGCCAGCGGTTCGTGATCGAGGCCATCTCCTCGAAGCAGCTCATCAGCTCGCCGACCACCCGGATCACGTCCAGCGGCACCCGTGCCGCCGCCAGCGCCGCCTTCGGCAGCGCCGTCTTCCGCTCCGGGTCCGACTTGTCCATCTTCATCGCGTCGTTCAGCGCTGCGTACACCTGAGCGTCCGCATCCGCGAGCTCAAGCAGTCGTTCGCGCATCGCGTGCACACTGCGGACGCAGCCGTCCAGGCGCTCCCGGTGGTCCTCCAGATCTTTGCGACCGACCGAATACGCCAGCACCATCTCCCCGAGCGACGCCGCCAGCGCGCCGATCACACCGGCGACACCTCCGCCGCCCGGCGTCGGCTCCTTCGAGGCGGCTCGCTCCAGATACTCGGCGATCCGCGTGTCACCCGTCTCGAATCCACTCCGCTCCATGACAGGGTCTCCTCCGAAGGCGCACTCAGGGACCGATCGGTTCCTCGAACTGGTCCAGCCAGTCCGGCGACGGCAGGAAAGTGTAATCCGACGTCTCCTGCGTGACGCCCGGCTCGACCGGAACCGCCGCCTCGGCGTGACCGTCAAAGAACAGCAGACTCGCCTCGACCGCGTTCGAGCGATACCACCGCTGCCCGCGCTCCGACCCGTCATCAAAGTTGTAGATCGGGTGCGAACCCAGTACCCACACCTTCGTGGGGTGGCGTACACGGGGCATCCGCCCCCCCTCACGGGGGATCAGCGTCGGGTACAGCTCGGCGAACGGAGTGTCGTCCAGCGCGTGGTCGTTCAGCGTGTACGACGACCCGAGCAGCTCGTACATGCTCGTCGTCGGCACGCCCAGCGACTTGACGAACGGGTCCGAAGTCCCCTGGTCCGCCGGCGAGCGAAAGACTTCGAGCTCAAACTCGTCCGCCTCGGTGCTGTCGTCCGGGGGCAACTCGCCGTCGTACACGTACTCGTTCAGGGGCCGACGCTCGGCGCCGATCCGGTCGATTCCGATGAACGGCAGCAGCCCCTTCTTGCCGCCGAACAGGGCCCCGATGTTCTCGCCCTGATCCGCATCGCCCGGACGCACCATGTCCCCCGCACCGTTCACCCGGACCTGCGGCAGGGTGCTGGGATAATCGTTGTAGTACATCCCGATGCCCAGGCCGAGTTGCTTCAGGTTTGAGGCGCAGCTCACCGCCACCGCCTGACGCCTCGCCGCACCGAGCGCGGGGAGCAGAATGCCGATCAGCAGCGCGATTACCGACACCACCACCAGCAGTTCGATCAGCGTGAAACCCCGTCGGGGCTCTCGAATCCGTTCGTTTCGCATGCCATGAGCGTAGCAGCCGACCGCCCGACGCGCTGCGCAATCCGTGCTGTCCACTCCGATTCCCCACGCCAAAACGGAAAAACGCCGGCCCGCAGGGACCGGCGTCTTCTCGTTGGAGTGGCGGCGACAGGATTCGAACCTGTGAAGGCATTGCCATCTGATTTACAGTCAGACCCCGTTGGCCACTTGGGTACACCGCCGTAGGGACCGCAAAGGATACGAAAACCCGCCTCAACGGGCAAGAGCCGGGGTCGTCGGATCCCCGCCGGACACTATCATGGCCCGAACGGAGGTCCGAGCATGCCCTGCCCCTACTGCCAGCACGACCAGATCGTCTACGTCCACGGCCACGGCCAGTGCGCGAGGTGCGGCATCAACATCGAGCCCTGCTGCGACGGGGGAGTCTGCGAATCTCTTGATGACACACTCCGCCCCGAACACAACAGTGCAACCAGACCTGACACACCGGAACCGACCGACTCGCGATGACCCCGATCGCGCTCCTTTCAATCCTTCTCGCCTACATCCCCCGACGCGACCCGCCGGGGTTCTTTCAGTTTCTTGAGGGGCGCAACGGCAGCCAGCCCGGCGACGCTGACACCCACCCCGTGATCTTCTGGGGAGTCCTCACCGCGATCTTCCTGTTCAACATCGGGACGGTCACCTGGGCGACGCTCCGCCGGCGAGCGAGACGAAAGTCGAAGCAGACGCAGAAGCACGATTTCAAGTCGTACAAGCCGAAGTAATCAGCGAACAAACTCCATGCAACGCCTCGGAACCCTCTTCAAGAAATACCTGTTTTTCAGGCGAATCATGCTCTGGACGAGCGGTGTCGGCCTTGGCGCCCTGCTCGTGGTCGGCGGCATGTTCACGATGTCGCAGACTGAACACATGGCGACGTGGCAAGCCGTCGAGGCCACGATCGTTCGATCAGAGTCAAAACTGCATGACCCG
>CAXAVQ010000375.1:0-2729 GCA_963971985.1 uncultured bacterium | reverse complement strand
GTAGCCGTATTGAGGGCTTCGACCGAGCGAGCCGAACAGGTAGTCCGCCGCCGCGGCGACACGCTCCAAATCCGGGCCGAGGATCTCGATATCGATCGAGTTGCCCCCACCGACGCCGCGTCCGAACAGCGAGCTCTGGTTCGCCCCGCCGAACGCGTCGGGCGTCGCAACCATGGCGTTCGTCAGGAGCTGCCCGACCGGGAGCACGACCTGCTCCTCGGTACTCGTCGCACCGACGAACATGCCGCCGTCGAACGCGCCGATAAAGAAGTTGTCCACGCCGACGGGCCGGTACGGCTCCTGATCCTGGCCACGCGCGATCGGATCAAGCGACGACATGTCCTTACCGGGACCGGTCTGCGCGCCGACGTAGGGTCGGAGTTGATCCTCGATGCGGTTGGCCACATCGGTCATCTGATCCTGGGAGTAGCCCGGCGGGATCAGGAGACCGCCAAACACCAGGTTCCGGTTTCCCGCCGGCAGGTAGTCCAGTGGCGGCTTGAGCAGGTACGCACCAAGCAGACTCACGACCGTCATGAGCACGATCAGCGCGGGCCGGAGCGTCCAGCCCCGCCACCCGGTCATCACCCAGTAGACCCGCTCGCCGAGGAATCGGTTCATGCGCTGCAGGGCGGGCGCGAGCCCAAAGAGCGACTCGAACGCGCGCCGGATCCGCCCGTGTTCCTTCTCGTCCTTCTTGGCCTTGAGGAACCGAGAGAGCGCCGCCGGGATCACCGTAACCGAAACGATCAGCGACAGCGACACCGACGCCACGATCGCCAGCGAGATATCCCGGAACAGCTGCCCCGCCTCTTCCTGCACGGTCAGCACCGGCACGAACACGGCAACCGTCGTCAGGGTCGATGCAACAATCGCGCCGATGACCTCGCGCCCACCGTCATACGCTGCGCGCACCGGCGGCTTGCCCATCTGCCGGTGCCGGTAGATGTTCTCGAGCACGACGATCGCGTTGTCCACCACCATGCCGACCGCAAACGCCAGCCCCGCGAGGGAAATCACGTTGAGCGTTCGGCCCAGAGCCAAAAGCACCAGGAATGTTCCAATCACCGAAACCGGGATCGCGATCGCCGTCACACCCGTGGCCACGAACGAACGGAGAAAGATCAGCAGAACAAACGCCGCGATCGCGCCGCCGATGTACAGGTTCTGCGTCACCAGGCTGATCGCCGAATCGATGTAGGTCGTCTCGTCGTACACCTGACGCAGGCGCAGGTGCGGGCCGACATCGCCCGCGAGCTTTGGCAGGATCTCCGTGCGAACTTCTTCCAGGCGATCGCGAAGGTCTTGCATCACCTCGACCACGTTCGCGTTGGACTGGCGGATCGCGTTGATCGCGATCGCCCGATGTCCAAGCGATCGCACGAAGCCGCGCTGCTTCTCGTAGTCGAGTTTGACCGTCGCGATGTCCTTCACATAGACCGGTCCGCCCTCGCGATACGCGACGATCGTTTCCAGGATGTCCTGCTCGCTCTCGAACTGACCGATGACACGCACGCGGTAATCGCGCTTGCCCTCGGCGATCGAACCCGCGGAGATGTTCCGGTTCTCCTGCTGGAGCGCTGCCAGCAGATCGAGGTGGTTCAGCCCGCGCTGGGCCAGTCGGACCGGGTCCACGAGCACCTGCATCTCGCGCTCGCGCCCGCCGTAGACGTTGACCTCGGCAACGCCATCGATCCGCTCCAGGTAGGGCTTGACCTCCTGATCCAGAGGCCTGAACAGCGTCGACACATCGAAGTCTGGGAACTGGTCCTGATACGCCGGATCGAGATCGATGATGATCCACGCGATCGCGTTTTCGCTCGCGCCGTCGGCCGCCTTGATTGTCGGTTCGGTCACATCCTCCGGATAGTCCTCGACCTGCCGGAGCGAGTCGGAGACCTCCTGCAGAGCACGCGTGATGCTCGTGCCGATGTAGAACTCGAGTTTGATCTCCCCGGCACCCTCGCGCGACGTCGAGGTCATGGACTCGAGGTTGCTCACGTTCTTGAGCTGCTCCTCCTGATCTTTGACGATCTCGTCAACGATCTCCTGAGGGCTCCGGCCCGGCCAGGCCGTGGTCACCGTGATCTCCGGCCGGTCCACGTTGGGCGCGAGCTGGATCGGCACCGCGCTGAACCCGATCAGGCCGAACATCACGACCAGAATCACGCCGACCACAACCGTCACCGGCCGCGAGATGGAAAGGCGAACAAAGTCCATGGATCAGCCCCCCCGACCGGACGGCGCGCTCTCGCGATCACCCGCTTCGGCCATCTCTTCGCTGCCGGGCGCATCAGTCGGCCCGTCGCTGGAATCGTTCACGATGTTCAGGGGCTGAGACGGATAGAGTCGCTCATTGCCCTCAACAACCACGCGGCTGTCCGTGCTCCACCCACCGCTTTCACGGATCACGTAGCGATCGCCGACCGCGAACACCAGTTGCACCGGTCGCACCGCCGCAACACCGCCGTTGTCGTAATACGCGATCGTGCCGGCGTCGTTCCGGATCACGGCGTCCTTGCTGATCGTGAGCGCTGTCGTGCGTTCGCCGGTCGGCACCGAGCCGGTCACGGACATACCCGGTTTCATATCGCGATCCGGGTTGGTGATCCTCACGCGTACCGGGAACGTCCGCGCGAGGCGGTCACCGTCTCCGATGACGATCACGTCCGCGGATTCGACCACCGCGCCGATGGCATCGATGCGGATCGACACGGTCGCCCGCTCGC
>CAXAVQ010000374.1:0-2747 GCA_963971985.1 uncultured bacterium | reverse complement strand
ACCGCTGCTGAACCCTGAACTCGTCATTGTTCTCGACGACGCATCCGACAAGGACGCCGTGCTCCGTGCGCTGGCGAACGCCGCTCGCAAGGTCCTGCCGCACATTTCTGAGGACGATCTGGTTACCGAGCTCGCCGATCGCGAGCGCCGCCACTCCACCAGCACCCCCGAGGGCGTCGCCTTCCCCCATGCCATGCTCAGCGAGATCGAGAGCACCGTCGTGGTCCCGGCCCTGGTCCGTCCCGGCGTGAACTTCGGGAGCGACAGCCACCCCCCCTCCGACCTCGTCTTCGGCATGTTCGGCTGCGCCGAACGCCCCTTCAGCCACGTCCGTTTGCTCGCACGCCTCGCCCGAATCAGCCGCGGCCCGGGTGCCCTGGACCGCCTCCGCTCGGCCAAGGACCCCGAAGAGCTCTATTCGACCCTCGTCGAAGAGGATCGGCGCCATGGCTGAGGGCCCCAACCTCCCGGCAGCCGACCAGCCGGACAACCCGCCGCAGACCGAAACCGCGTCCTCCCAGCCCACACCCGCTGATGACAGCATGCGTCTAGTGCTGCTAGTCATGATCGTGGCTAACCAGGGCATGCTCGACGATCTGGTCACCGCCATGCTCGATCTGGGCATCCAGGGGACGATCATCGAGTCCAAGGGCCTCATGTCCCTGCTCCGCGACGAGATGCCGATCTTCAGCGGCCTCGCCGCCATGATCCCACAGCGCACCGGCAGTCGCGTCGTCCTGTCGGTCACCGCCGCCGGCGAGATCGATCAAGTCTTCTCGTTCCTTCAGAACGAACTCAGCGATGAGGAGCGCCCGATCGCGTTCACCGTCCCGATCGATCGCTTCATGTCCAACACGAAGAAACCCTGACCGCGCTAGGGGGCGATCTATCTCCGGAGCGAATCTTCAGATTTCTCTGGAAGTCCGGCCTGGCCCCCGCGACAATCCGCTCCCGGACGGCCCCCGCTCTCCTCTCCACCCACCACCCTGAGAACGACCACTCGACCGCGATCCGAAGCCGAGATGGACATTTTCCTCGCCATCCTGATCGTGATCGGCCTCGGGCTGCTGTCCTCCGGCCGGCTCACCTATCGCCTGCGCCGCAGCCGCCTGATGGTCGTGCTTCTGAGCGGGGGATGGCTCGCGATCTTCGTGGGCATGCTTTTGGGGCCGAATTTCTTCCCATTGATCGGTGTGACCGAGGCTGAAACCACGCTCGTGAGCCCCCGGGCCCTCCTCGAATCCACCCCCCTGCTCATGATGGGGCTCGGCTGG
This sequence comes from uncultured bacterium, assembly GCA_963971985.1. Taxonomy (GTDB): domain Bacteria; phylum Planctomycetota; class Phycisphaerae; order Phycisphaerales; family UBA1924; genus JANSXG01. The sequence goes on along the minus strand of CAXAVQ010000374.1, from coordinate 1,473 downwards.
ATCGGCGTGATGGTCGGGCTGCAACTGCGTTGGGAAGTCATCCGGAGCCTGTCGGCGGGCATCTGGAAGGTGCTTCTCGCCGATACCGCCCTTTCGGTCTTGCTGTTCGGCGGTGTCGCCCTGGTCGGCGTCTCCCTCTGGACCGACGCGAATGCGCTGGCACCGATCTGGCCGGCGGTCCTTCTGCTCACCGCGGGCTCGATCGGCTGGTCCATGGAAACCCGTTCGCTCCGCATGGCCGCGACGACCGAGACCGATGAGCGTCTCGACACGCTCATCCGCGCGACCGGGGCTCTCGGGGGCGTGCTGGCGGTGACGGTGCTCGGGCTGGGCTACAAGTTCGTGACCCGTGACGCCGACGGAACGTTCGTTTTTGATCTCACCGGGGCGATCGGTCGTGCCGCGCTCATCGGGGTGCTCGCGGTGCTTGTCGGGCTCCTGGGGCGGTTCGCCATCGGGCTCGCCGGCAAGGACCGGGGGCACCAGCTCGTGGTGTTTTTGGGCATCGTGGTGTTTGTCGCCGGGGTCGCCACGCAGCTGGACCTGCCCCCGGTGTTCGCCGCCATGCTCACCGGCATCATCCTCGTCAACCTCAAGGGCAACTCGATCGAGGGTTTCGAGAAGTTCATCGTCAAGGCGGAGTTCACGGTGGCGACGATGTTCGCCCTGCTCGCGGGCATCCTGCTCGACCCGCGCATCGGCATGCCTGGGCTTGCCATCGCACTGGTCATCGCCCTCGCCCGCATCCTGATCAAACCGGTGTTCACGCGATGGCTCGCACGGCGCACGCACCGGCAGGAACCTCCCTTCCCAATGGATTCACCGCTGTTTCTCGGCACCGCGCGCCAGCACCCGATCTTTCTGGCTCTGGCCGTCAGCGTCGTTCTGCTGGAGCCCTCGGCCTTCAACGCGCGGCTGCTGACCGTCGTGATCCTCAGCGGCTTGCTCTGTGAGTTGCTCCCGATCTTCGCCCGGCCTGGCAGCAGCCGATCGCCTGTTCAGGAGAATTCGCCCGCTGCACGCGGCACACCCACGCAGGGAGCCCCGGCATGAACGTGCGCCCAACGCTGACCAAACTGGGCGCGATCGCGGCACTTGTGGCCGTTGCGATCCTGGCGCGGATGCTCGCCGGTACGCCCTCGCAAGTCGAAGTCTCAGACTCCGGCGAGCCGCCAACGCAGGCTACCTCCGAGTCGCCCGACGCCGAACCCGCATCACGTCTGCTGACCGACGCCCTCGGTCTGACCTTCGAGAGCCCGTCCGTCGGCCTGCTCGAAACCGGGACCGGCCTCGGCGTACTCCTGCTTGGCGCGTGGCTGCTCGGCAAGATTGTCTCGAGCATCGGCTTCAGCAAGATCACGGGCTATCTCGTCTTCGGGATCCTCGCTGGACCGGGCGTGGGCGCGTGGATTGTCGGCAAGGACGGGACCTGGCTGCTCACCAAGCCGCAGCAGGACAACCTGCAGCTCGTCA
>CAXAVQ010000373.1:0-2791 GCA_963971985.1 uncultured bacterium | reverse complement strand
CGACCGGCTCGCGCGACGAGGCGGCGTACCTGCTGACGCAGGGCAACATCCGCCTGCTGCTGGTGTCGGGCTTGACGCCGGATCACCCGGCGAGCAAGGAAGCGGCGCTCTACGGCGACGGCGTGAAGGACATCGCCTTCAACGTGGATGACGCTGAGGCGGCGTACGAGCGGGCGGTCTCCAACGGGGGCAAGTCGGCCTACGAGCCGTACACGCTGAGCGACGAGCACGGGAGCGTGACGTACGCGGGCATCCAGAGTTACGGGCGCGCGATCCACTCGTTCGTCAGCCGCACGGGCGGGTACGACCTCGCGCGGATCAAGAAGGCGTCGATGGCGTACGAGCCGGTGTCGTTTGCGCCGAAGTTCCGCAACGTCGGCGAGCACGCGCTGAACAGCTTCAACCGCAAGAACCCGTGCGGGCTGATGTTCGTTGACCACTGCGTCGGCAACGTTGAAGAAGGCAAGATGAACTACTGGGTGGACTGGTACGAGAACGTGCTCGAGTTCAAGATGTTCAAGCACTTCGACGATCAGGACATCTCGACCGAGCACTCGGCGCTGATGTCGAAGGTGATGGCCTCGGGCAACAACCTGATCAAGATGCCGATCAACGAGCCGGCCGACGGCAAGAAGAAGAGCCAGATCCTCGAGTACCTCGAGTGGCACAATATGACGCCGGGCGTGCAGCACCTCGCGCTTCGTACGAACGACGAACTCCACTCGGTGGCGGCGCTGCGGGACCGCGGCGTGGACTTCCTCGAGATCCCGGACACCTACTACGACATCGTCTGGGACCGCGTGAATAACGTGCTGACCGAGCACGGGCACAGCCCGGTCAAGGAGGACCACGAGAAGATCCGCGACCTCGGCATCCTCGTGGACGCGGACGACGAGGGCTACCTGCTGCAGCTGTTCACCAAGCCGCTGCAGGACCGCCCGACGCTGTTCTTCGAGATCATCAGCCGCCGGGGCAGCCAGAGCTTCGGCAAGGGCAACTTCAAGGCGCTGTTCGAGGCGCTGGAACTTGAGCAGGACAAGCGCGGGAACCTGTAAGGGTTCGCGACAGGTTGTGAATTGAAAGGACGCCCGGGTTTGGCCCGGGCGTTTTTCGTAGGATGATCCGCATGGCCGAGACCCGCACTTCGTTTCGCTCCTTCCCTTCCACTCAGCCGCCGCCTGAGATTGTCCAGCGAGTAGTTGAAGTATTCGAGCAGAACCACGAGGCGATCGCTCCTGCTGCAGAAGGCAATCGATTCGGCAGTGATAAAGTGCTCTCAGCGCTCCGCGATGATCTCGTCCTGATCGGATTTGATGTCGAAGCGTCAAAGCAACGACGCGGAAAACTCCATCGCCCTGTATTTTTTGGTGAAGGCGGCCAGCCATCTCTGCAATACGAGGTGGACGCATTTCATCCGCAGGCCCGATGTGGCCTTGAGATTGAGGCCGGACGCGGCATGCAGGGCAATGCCTTCTATCGGGATCTTGTACAAGCGATGGTGATGGTAGGTGTAGATCACCTCATCATTGCTTTGCTCAACACTTATCGTGGCGGAAGTGGAAGCAAAGATTATGTCAAGGCAGTCAGTATCGCTGAGTCGGTCTATGCGCATGATCGCGTGAAGCTACCGTTTGGGCTGACCGTCATCGGCTATGGACCTCGATAAGAAGCCGCTCCCTGCCGGTCGCGGCTAGTTGGGCTGGTCGTTTGCCGCATCGCTGCCGGCGATGCTCGGGACCCATCGCTTGCGCGATTGGGCTCTCAACTCTCGGCGACGCCGAGCGGTTGGAAGCATGTTCCTGCCGGATGCTCGGGACCCTGAGCTCGCGCTCAGGGCTCTTGTTTGCTACCTGTCGCATTGAACACAACAGCCCCCGCTCCCTGTGCGGAGCGGGTGCTGCGAGAGAGTTGGCGCTTGTCGGGGTTGATCAGCGCCGGCGGCGGGCTGCACCGAGGCCGGTGAGGGCGAGCAGCGCGGTGGTGCCGGGGGTGGGGATGGCGAAGGCGAGGCCGGTGGCGAAGTCCGAGTTCGCGTAACTCGTGTTGAGGGTCACGCTGGCATCGTTTCGGTCGAGGATGAAGAGTTCATCGCGCCCGGCGTCGGTGACATACATGTTGCCATCGGCGGGGTTGTAGTCGACGTCGAACGGCATGCCGAGGCCGGTCGAGCCGACGAGCTGGGCGGCTCCGGTGTTGGCGTTGATGGAGAAGAGTTCGCCGCTGCCGGCGGTGAGGTACAGGCCACCGGTGACGGGGTCGAAGCCGAGCCCGACGAGCGAGAGCGCGTCGGTTCCGGCGCCGAGTTCGCCGATGGACGTGGTCTGGCCGGTCGCGGTGTCGAGGGTGATGAGTTCAGCGAGTTGGCCGGTGCCGGGGACGCCTTGGGTGACGGCGTAGACGGTGGAGGTGGCGGTATCGGTGGCGATGGAGATGAACTCGCGATCGGGGACGATGCTGGTGAGGACGGAGCCGTCGGCGGTGCTGAGGGCAACGAAGTCGGCCTGGGTGACGGCGAAGACGAAGGATGCGTCGAAGCCGGGGGCGAGGTCGTACCACAGCATGGCGGGCAGGGCTCCGACGAGCGAGTCGCTGGCGCTGATGCCGACCTGGCCTCGGTAGAAGCTCGTGTCGCCGTTGTCGACCAGGAAGAATTCGCCAACGCCGGCGAAGGATGCCGGGGCGGCGGACACGAGGGCGGCGATGGCGAGGGCACGGACGGCCCGGGGGTTGGGGGTCTGCATGGTGAGTCTCTCCTGAGTGGTGTGCGGGGTCGCGTTGGGACCCTTCTCAG
>CAXAVQ010000372.1:0-2799 GCA_963971985.1 uncultured bacterium | reverse complement strand
CCATCCTGTACTGCTGGGCGCAGGAGTGGAAATTCCGTTTGTCACACGCACGCCCAGCGTCCAACACCAATGTGCCCCCGGCACAAGGAGATTCTGTATGAAGCCCGCAACCCTGATCACGTGCATCTGTCTGATCTCGCCGACTGCTCTTGTATCGGCGCAGGATCACAACTCCGGTTCGCTCGCTCAGCACGCCGCCGAGCCCGTCAACACCATGTGCCCGATCGGCAAGGAGCCGATCGTTCCCTCCGCGGGAACCGTCGAGTACAAGGGCAAGACCATCGGCATCTGCTGCCCCGGCTGTGGCGAGGCGTTTCTCGCTTGGGATGAAGCCCGCAAGGACGAGTTTGTCGTGCTCGCTGTCGCAGGACGCGAGCCGGGAGCGGAAAAACACGGCCAGCCCGCCGACGAATTCGCGACGGGTGCGGCCTCGCCGGGTCCTTCCTACCCCTACACGCTGCCCGACTGCCCGGTCGGCGGCCCCCTCGGATCGATGGGCGACCCCGTCGTCAAGGTCTACGACAACCGGGAGGTGCGATTCTGCTGCGCCGGTTGTATCGAAGAGTTCGAGGGCAACAAGGCCAAGTACTGGGGTGAAATCGACAGGAAGATTGTCACGCAGCAGTTGATGCACTACCCGATCGAGACCTGCATCGTGACCGGCGAGCAGCTCGGCGAAAGCGCCGTCAATCACGTCCACAACAACCGACTCGTTCGGTTGGCGAGCGCCGAGGCCGCCGCTACCTTCAAGGCAGACCCCGCGAAGCACCTCGAAGCCCTCGATGAGAAGATCATGGAGATCCAGCTTGCAGACTACCCCATGGATAACTGCCCTGTCGGTGGACCCCTCGGCTCCATGGGCGAACCGGTCAACTTTATCTACATGAACCGCCTCGTCCGTTTCTGCTGCGGCGGGTGCGAGAAGTCACTCGTCACCGAGCCCGCCAAGTACATGAACAAGCTTGACGCCGCGTACGCCGATCAGCAGCGCGAGGGCTACGAGCTAGACATTTGCGTCGTCAGTGGTGCTCCGCTCGGGTCGATGGGCGAGCCGGTGGAGATCGTCGCGGGTACGAAGCTCGTCCGCTTGTGCTGCAACGCATGTGAGCCCCAGCTCCGCGAGCGTCCATCCCACTTTCTCTCAAAATTCGACCCTGTTTCTGAATGATTTGAGCGTTGATTCATTTCTCCTTCAGAGAGCATTCACAGACTCGCGTTAGGTTCTGAGAGTGACTTGACGACCGGAGCGATACGCCCATACATGGAGGTTTTACGATGATCACACATTTCGGTCAGCCGCTCGTCGCAGCTCTCACCTGCATGTGCGTCGGGGTTACTGCCGGCGCCGAGCCGGGCACCGCTGGCGGCATTGAAGTTCTTGAGGGCTTCACCGTGGAGCTCGTTCTTGATGGACTGACCTATCCAACAAGTGTCGAGTTCGACGGCGACGGAGGGATCTTCATCGGCGAGTCCGGGTACAGCTACGGAGACCCGGTAGCGCCGGCACGGGTTCTGCGACTCTCGCGCGACGGGGACATCCGCATTGTGGCTTCGGACTTTCAGGCTCCTCTCAACGACCTGCTCCGTCACGACGACCATCTGCTCATCGCCGATCGTGGACGGGTGCTGCGGCTTGACCCGATAGACGGCTCGCGTAAGGTGCTTGTCCAGGGCCTGCCAAGCGATGGCGATCATCACAACAACCAGATGTCGATTGGTCCGGATGGGCTGATCTATTTCGGGCAGGGTACTGCGACGAACTCGGGTGTCGTCGGGCTGGATAACTACAAGATGGGCTGGCTCCCGCAGCATCCGGAATTCCACGATCAACCCGCCTACCCGATCGCCCTGCGAGACCGCAGCTACAAGACACCAAACCCTTTGACGCTCAAGGAGCCCGGAACGGTGTCGACCGCACCGTTCCACCCGTTCGGCAAAGCAGCACACGACATCGTCAAGGCGATCTCGAAGCCCAGCGGCGTGATCTACCGCATGCCGCCCGACGGCGGAAAATTGGAGGTGATGGCGTGGGGGCTGCGGAACCCGTACGGTTTCGTATGGGACGAAGCGGGCCGAGCGTTCATCACCGAGAACGGGTTTGATGTTCGTGGCAGTCGGCCCATCGCCAATGATCGTGAAGACCTGTACCGCTTCGTAGAAGGCGGTTGGTATGGCTGGCCCGATTATGGCTCCGGCGATCCGGTCACCGATGGTCGGTTCGTGCCGCCCGATGGTGACGCACCGCAGTTCTTGATGGCAGAGCATCCCCCCGTGCAGCAGCCACTGATGACCTTCCCGCCACATTCGGCCATCTGCAAGATGGCGGCCGTGGATGGGGACGGGCCCGAAGCGCTCCGAGGCTCTCTCTTGATCGCATTCTGGGGTCACCTCACGCCGATGACGGGCGAGGTGCAGGAGCACGGCGGCCATCGGGTGCTGGCCATCGATCCTGAGGCGGGTACAAGCAGAATACTCCTTCGCGGGTCACACGGGCACGGCGGCCAATCTATGAACGATGGCGAGCACGGACAGGGTGCCGGCAACGGTCATCATGAGCAAGAGAATCAACCCAGTCCCGACAAGCACCACGGGAGTGGCGACGAAGGCTCGCCCGGCCTCGAACGACCCATCGATGTGCTGGTCGCGCCCGATGGGAACGCGATCTATGTCGTCGACTTTGGTCGGGTTCATGTCAGTAAAGAAGGGGGCGTGCGGCCGGTCCCGGGGTCGGGCAAACTGTGGCGGGTGATGCCCAACGGCGTGCAACACGCGGGCCCGCCTTCGGGCCTGCGACTTCGG
>CAXAVQ010000371.1:0-2803 GCA_963971985.1 uncultured bacterium | reverse complement strand
GCGGCTTTATCGTTTTTGGCGCGCCGCTGACGAGCATCTGCGGAGAGGCGTCCCGGTACCTGAATTTCGCTCGAACCGGTCGGGATTAGCGTCTGGAATCGCCCATGACGCTTGAAAAAATCGTTAGACTGCCCGCCCAAGTTCGTCCGTCGTCCGTCGTCCGGTGCCCGGACGGTGATTCGGTTTCCCGTTGCGGCACCCCACAACCCGATGATTCGCAGTTTCCCCTGATCGAATCCCGAGCCGAGAGTGCGGTTCGGGCCCCGCTTCAGGTTCAGCGATCGGCCCTCGCCGCTTGCTGAGCGGTGGGGTCTTAACCGGGAACTGACGAAGTGAATTCAGGAGTCCAAGAGGTGAACATGCTGAGTCCGCAGTTTCTGGCTGCCGTAAGCGAAATCCACCCGGCGTACTTCCTCGCTCCGATCGGAGCGTTGGTGGCGCTGGTGATGGCGTTCGTGTTTCGCAAGTCGGTGATGAAGTATTCCGAGGGCGAGGAGGACATGGTCCGCATCGCTCAGGCGGTCCGCGAGGGCGCGATGGCGTACCTCACCCGCCAGTACCGGGTCATCGCCGTCGTGTTCGTCGCGCTTCTCGCATTCCTCGGGCTGATGTCCTTCCTCGGCCTGCAGAACGCGTGGTCGATGGTCGGCGTGCTCGTCGCCGGTCTGTTCTCCGGCCTCTGCGGCTGGTTCGGCATGAAGATGGCCACCGACGCCTCGGCCCGCACCACCTTCGCCGCCAAGGACTCGCTGGACAGCGGCCTGAAGGTCGCGTTCCGCTCGGGTGCCGTCATGGGCCTGGTCGTGGTTGGCTTCGCCCTGCTCGACATCTCCCTCTGGTTCTTCATCTTCAACGCGATCGGCGCGTTCGACATGATCACCACCCTGACGACGGTGATGCTCAGCTTCGGCATGGGTGCATCGACTCAGGCGCTGTTCGCCCGTATCGGCGGCGGTATCTACACCAAGGCCGCCGACGTTGGTGCCGACCTCGTCGGTAAGGTCGAAGCCGGCATCCCCGAAGACGACCCCCGCAACCCCGCGACCATCGCCGACAACGTCGGTGACAACGTCGGTGACGTCGCCGGCATGGGCGCCGACCTTTACGAGTCGTACTACGGCTCGATCCTCGCGACCATGGCCCTCGGTGCCGCCGCGGCGTTCACGATGGGCATCGGTCGTGGCGAAGCGACCACGCTCGCCTTCGCCCTCGCCGCCGCCCCGATGGCGCTGGCCGGCATGGGCATCCTCTGCTCGGTGCTCGGCATCTTCACCGTGAAGGCCAAGGAGAACGCGACCTTCGCGCAGCTCCTCAAGGGCCTGCACAAGGGCGTCTACATCGCCTCCGCGCTGATCGCGGTCTTCGCGTTCGGCATCCTCTGGTTCATCTTCGGTCGCGGCGAGCAGCCGGCCGACCTGCCGTTCACCTGGTGGGGCATCGGCCTGTCGATCCTCTCCGGTCTCGTCGCCGGAAACGTCATCGCATACGCCACCGAGTACTACACCTCGTACGAGCACAAGCCCACCCAGCGGATCGCCCAGCAGGCCGTCACCGGCCCGGCGACCGTGATCATCGCGGGCATCGCCGAGGGCATGAAGTCCACGTGGGCCTCGCTGCTCACGGTCGTCGTCGCGATCATCGCGGCGTTCACCTTCGCCGGCGGCGGTGACAACTTCCTGATGGGCCTGTACGGCGTCGGCATCGCCGCCGTCGGCATGCTCTCGACCCTTGGTATCACCCTCGCGACCGACGCCTACGGCCCGATCGCCGACAACGCCGGCGGCAACGCCGAGATGACTGGTCAGCCGCCGTACGTTCGCGAGCGGACCGACATGCTCGACTCGCTGGGCAACACCACCGCCGCGACCGGCAAGGGCTTCGCGATCGGCTCCGCCGCTCTGACGGCGCTCGCTCTCTTCGCGGCGTTCATCCAGGTCGTGCAGGTGCAGATCACCACCCAGTCGCAGTCGTACATGAAGGCGAACGCGTCCTCCATCACGGCTCCCGCGGACGCCGACGCTTATGCGGTCTACGAGGGACACGGCAAGTGGGCGATCGTCGTCCCCGGCGCGGGCACCGACGGCGCGGACTACGTCGACGGCGCGATGCTCGTCGATCGCACGCAGTTCACTGCTGGCGACCACTACGACACCGTGATGAAGAAGGGCGAGACGGTCGGTCTCGTGACTCCCGCACGCGACGGCCTCACCGTGCAGGACAGTCGCGTGGTGAACATCTTGATTGATGTGCCCCACGGCGACCACACCCACGAGAAGACGTTCCAGGTCATCAAGACCGGCAACGCTGCGATCACTGACGTCATGTCGTTCTACGACGTCACGCCGCTGAACCCGCGCACCCTCGGCGGGCTTTTCATCGGCGTGCTGCTTACCTTCCTCTTCTGCGCACTGACTATGAACGCGGTCGGTCGTGCGGCCTACGCCATGATGGGCGAGTGCCGTCGCCAGTTCGGCAAGATCCGAGAAGCCCTCCGTCAGGGTGGCATGAGCGAGGAAGACCTCGCCAACCCCGACAACTGGCCCAAGGCCGGTGTCGACCTGGACGGCCACCATTACCCCGACTACGCCAACTGCGTCGCCATCTCGACCGCCGGTGCTCAGAAGGAAATGGTCGTGCCGTCGGTGCTCGCGATCCTTGTGCCTATCGGCGTCGGCCTGATCCTTGGTGTTCCCGGCGTCGTCGGCATGCTCGCCGGCGGCCTGACCTCCGGCTTCGCGGTCGCCATCTTCATGGCCAACGCGGGCGGTGCATGGGGCAACGCCAAGAAGCTCCTCGAGTCCTA
>CAXAVQ010000370.1:0-2819 GCA_963971985.1 uncultured bacterium | reverse complement strand
CCCGCCGTTTCAGAAGGCCGAACCCATCAAATCTGGGACATGTCAGGGCCAAGCCAACGGCGAGCCCCCTCCTTACGACGCCGTGCCTGTCAGCCCGACCAGCGGGTACTACTCCAGCCACAGCACACCGTCGTCGCCGTGCCACCCGCACTCGATCTACCATGGAACCGTCCCGGCCGGATAGCCGAACAGTCATCCGAAGCGGAGATGGTGCATGGAACCAGCCACGAGCAAGACACGACGCCGCAGCAAGCTGCGACTCTGGGAGCGAGTTGTTCTCAGCGCCTCCCTGCTCATCTTTTCATCGCTCGGGGCGCTCGCTATCGGCGGGATGGCGTACGGGTACCACATCGCGGCGATCCGCCGAACCGCCATACACCAATTTGTCCAAATGGCGCGGACCGAACCTGCCCAGCAGCGGCAGTACTCGATGAGAGATGTTCTTACCCCGGCGAAGCCAGACGGGAGTTTCGACGCAAAAGTCGATGGCGAACTCGTCTGGCTGAGTCGGTTTCGTGGGCCGGGCTACAATTGCTATCTCGCGTCAACGGACTGGAATGTGGTCGGGATGATGTTGGTCCATGACCATAGCGAAACTGCAGAGTGGATTCCGTTGAAAGACGTGGTCGTTTCGGAAGCCAAGATGATCGAGATCATCCGTGAGGCGCGATGGGAATGGACGGACTCGCTGCCGGGAGGTGCTTCCGGGTCCTGACCAAGCGGAACGTGAGCCCTCAGCCAGCAACACTCCCGAAGTTCGCCAGCACCAGGTTCAGGTCCGCCAGATCCACCTGCCCGTCGCCGGTGGCGTCGGCGTCTTCATTGGTCGTGCCGAAGTTCGCCAGGACCAGGTTCAGGTCGGCCAGATCGACCGTGCCGCTCTGATCAACATCGCCCGGCAGGTTCGGGGCGAGCGGCTGGAGGACCACGCCGCGCTGCGTCGCCCAGCCGGGGCCGAAGTGGCCCGAGCCGGTGATCCAGCCGTTGTCGTTGATCGAGTAGACGTTCTCGAAGAGGAAGTCCGCGGGCAGGTCGGTGATGAGTTCATCGAGGTACTGCGGGTTGTCGGGCGTGACCCAGATGACCGCGCGCCAGTCGCCGATCGGGCCGCCCGCATCTTCGTCGAGCGCCTCGCCGACGACGACGCCGTGGGCGTTCACTGCGCTGGGATAAATGTAGCCGTAGTTCGCGCCCTCGGGGGCCGCGAGGAAGGTGAAGCCGTCCTGCTCGGTCCAGACGAAGGGCGACTGGGGCTCGCTTCCGTAGATCGCCGTGCCGATGACGTGCCCCCCATCGCTGATGCGCACCGGCTGCACCTGCGCGGGCCGACCGATCAGGTCGATGGGCGGGAGCTGGTCGCTGAGATTGATCATCTCGTCGGTCTGAAGGTCATAGACGACGCCACGCGTGTTGTCGCACTCGGAGATGATCACACCCACCGCGATGTTGCTGTTGTTGACATCCCTGAAACTGCGCAGATTCGGAACATCAATATTGCGTGCGCCGTTGACCGGGTCGTATACGTAGTTGAAGGCGCAGTCGAGCGGGCAGTTGAAGGGCTCGCAGCCGGAGCCGTTGGTGTACTCGTGCCCGACGACGACGCCGAGGTCGTTCATCGCCCGTGCGCTCCGGTTCGGGTACGGGTGCGGGGCGTCGGGCAGGAAGGAGAAGTCGCCGGTGTCCGGATCGAGGATGGAGCCGCCGTACAGGATCTCACCGAGGTTGTTGATGTGGCGCGGCCCGCTCGACGGCAACTCGATCTTGCCCGTGCCCTCGACCCACCGGAAGCCGCCGAAGGTGTCGGTGCCGATCGCGACGTTCTGCTCGTTGATGTCGACGACGAACGTCTCAGCGAGGTCGTACGACGGGTTGAACGACTCAACGAGGGTGAAGTCGTAGGCGAGGTCGCCGGCGTAGGCGCCGGAGGCAGACGCGGCGATCAGGGCGAGAATCGGGGCGGGGATGAATGTGCGCACGGGATGCTCCTTTCGGACCCGACTGTTTCGGCGAAAATGCAGTCGCGTCGCTTTTCATGATAGGAGCACACCAAATCGGCTGAGATACATACCTTCCGAAGGAACACGAAACCCGCTTGAATCAGGGGTATACGTCTGGAATGAGAGAATCGTTTGGATCAGGCCGCCATGCCGGACAGCGCGACCAGCGGGTACTGCTCGACCCAGAGCAGGCCGTCGTCGTCGTGCCAGGAGCACTCGACCGCGAGATCGAGCAGGCGTTCGTCGTCGTACTCCTCGGTGTCGGGCACGTCGAAGCGGACCAGCGCGGACATCGCTCGCCCGCCGGAGCGGAGTTTCGCGCCGATCGCCGGGTGCTGCAGGACCGACGCGATGTCCGGATGGAACTCGAGCGAGCCGTCGATCCGCTCAGGTGCGCGGTGCACGATCTCGAGCTGGAGCACGTCGAACATCGCCCGCTGCGGCGCCCCGCTCGCGCTCTGCCAGACGCACAGGGCCCGGCCGCGCGATCGCACCACCTCCACCACGGTCATCACGATCGCGGGTGCGTCGCCGGGAATATCCAGACGAACCACGTCCCCCACACCGATGAACGCCCGGCTCTGCGACTGAAACACCCGCTCGAACCGGGCGCTCTCTTCGATGGACATGTCGGTCTCCTCCGTATCGCGGCAACGCCTCGGTACCCCACTGTCATCGACCATCGAGAAAGGGCGTTGAGACTTTCTGGGACCGAATCGGATATCCCCGCATACCGCGCAATCCGAACGAACACGGGCGTTCCGATCGAACCGCCGTCCGTTCGCCGGTTATCCGCACGCAAACCCGGTTACACCCTCGGGG
>CAXAVQ010000369.1:0-2837 GCA_963971985.1 uncultured bacterium | reverse complement strand
CTTCGATGCCGAGGTCGCGCGTCATCCGTCCGAGTTCGACGATGGACAGTTGGTGAGCCGAACGGAGCAGCACCTCGGGGTTCGGATCGATGTTCTCGCCCAGTCCCGTTTCGGGATCGAACCGATCAAGGGCGTCGACCGGCGCAGGTGGGTCGTCCGGGTCGAAATCGACGTCACGATCCAGCGGAGCACCCGGGAGTTCGAGGTACGCGTTGGGGGTCGCGATCCCGCCGCCGACCGACGTCGTCACGACCGCACCGGTCTCGCTGAACCTGATCATGAACGTCGCGGCATGGCGGACCGCGCCGACCGCGTCACGATCGGCGATCCCGTCGCGTTCCCAGATCTGCGTACGGCTGAAATTGTTGCGCACGAAGTGAAGAGGATCGTTGCGCGGGAAGATCCATGGGATGACGTCGTTGCCGTTGCTGTCGGTGTAGACCTCGCCCGCGTACCAGTGCGAGGTGTCCTCGTCGATCAGGCTGCCGTCGTCATCACCGGGAGCGGTCGAGAAAGACAACCCGAGAACCGCAATGCCGGCGGGCAGTTCCACGGGCGCCGAACCGATCGCCGGGCGAAAGACCTGAGCGTACGTCTGACGCGGGTCCTGGGAGACGAACTGTGTGAGTGCTCCACCCTGCTTGGAACGGAGCTCAACCACCTGAAGAGAACAAACCTGGGTTTCGGTATCGAACAGGAACACGACGCCGGTAGGTAGCCCCGTGCGAATCGCGTTGGCCCGTGCGTTCGCGAGCGTTGTTGAGACAAGATTCACGGCAGAGGCATAACTGTTGGACTCGAGGATTCGGGCGGCAGACGGAACGAGCAGGGTCGCACCGATGACGATGATGATGATGACGACGAGCAGCTCGACCAGCGTGAAGGCGGCACGGAATGAACGGTTGGAGCGTGTATTCATTGGAAGTCCCCGGCGGAAAGCGTGCCGAGATCAAACGAAGCGTCGACGCTGCCCGGCGTGAGCGAGTAGACGTTGTCTTCACGGTACTGGTCGAGCTTGCGACGGAGTTCATCGCCCGTCAGGCTGCCCGCACCGATGTCCGTCGGGACCCCGTAGTGTCCATCGGGCCCGGCGGACATGAAGTAAGGCCGATCGCTCGGGCAGGAACCAAAGATCGCCTGAGCGAGCGGGTTGTCGGGCGTTACGAACAGCACGGGCTGCTCCCACGCGTCGAGGATCTGTGTACGGAACACACCGTTGTCGATCTGAACGGTCTCGCTGAACTGGCTCGGGATACCGCCGAGGATGCTGTCGATGTTTTCGTAGCCCTCGGCAACGAACAGGAAGAAAGCGGCGTTCGGCAGCCATGTGAAATCTTCGCCGCGATAAGTACGAACCCCACCGAGAAATGTCTGCTGGGTCTCCTCATCCACCACCGGGCTCTGTCCGCCGTTCTCGTTTCGCCACAGGACATCAAGGTAGTTGTCGGTCTCGAGTCGCGGGAAGACACGGGACTCGATGCGATATTCCTCCAACGCACGATCGAGCGATTCGAGCACGCCCTTCGTCTGATTGATCTTCTGGCGTGCGATGACACGCTGCCCGACAGCGAATACCGCGGCGATAAGCACCGCGATCACCGCGATGGCGATGAGCACCTCGATCAGCGTGAAACCGGATGAACGGGATGTCGATCGGTTTGCCCTGTTCACTTGACGTACCTCAGGTTGGAGCTGACCTGTTCCTCGAACGACCGCTGCTGCGCTACGTTGAGCGTCCCGTAACTGTCAACGAGACTCGTGGAGCCGTTCGTGTCGAAGACCACGTCGCCGAAAGGCGAGATCGTGGTGTTCGCTTCACCGGTGTACGGATTGGTTCCGAAGTAGTCGTCCGCGGACGCGCCGGCGGAGAGCAACGCGTACCTGGACGTGCGGAGTTCATCATCGAACTCGAGGAGTTCGGACAGATTCGCGCCGCCCAACTCCGCCTGAAGACCGTCGGTGCTGCGGAGCTCGATCGGGATCTCGTCGAGCGTTGGCTGCCGGTTCCCGTTGACGACCCGAATCCCGGTCCAGCCGGAGTAATACCGGATGGGATTGCCCCAGGTGTCCAGTATCCGGTAGAGCCCGCGTTCCTCATCGAAATCCACAAGCCCTTCGAGGCTGCCGAGATCGATGTAGGGGCCGTACGTGCGTCCGGTCAGCTGCGGCTCGTGACGGAGCGTTCCGTTGGGCGGTTGAACCTTCCAGGCACGCAGGCTCCCGGGCGCTTTGAATCCCGGACCGGGTACGCCGTCGTGCGAGGGAGTGCTGTTGGGAGCGATGCCGTTATCGTCGGTCTCGTCTGGGTTCAGCGCGCCGATCCCGAGCAGGTAGACGGTCAACGAGTACTCACTGTTGTACCGGGCCTGTTCGTAGTACGCGTTGAGATTGTCAGGGTTGCCTCCCGACTGCGCCCATGTGCGCGGGGTCACGAGGCCCGTTCTTGTCGGGCTCGAATCCGGAGACACGAGTTCTGGCGTGACCAGAGGAGGCACATATTGGAAGTCTGTCTCGAACGCATCGATCGCGTTGCCTATCGACTGCATCTGAGCCACGGTGTTCGACCGGCGAGCACTCGTCAGCGCACCTCCCAGTGCCACAACCAGAATGCTGACGAGGATGGCGATGATGATGAACACCACGAGCAGCTCAACGAGCGTGAAACCGCGATTGTGCCGGGATGTCGATCTTGCTTTGCGCATGAGGTTCACATTTCCGTTCGTGCACCGGCGGGCCCGTCGGCCCGACCGTGCGGGGAGGGATCAGCCCTGGAGACCGTCGATCATGGAGATGAGCGGGAGGAACATCGCGACAACGATCGTGCCGACAATGCCGCC
>CAXAVQ010000368.1:0-2850 GCA_963971985.1 uncultured bacterium | reverse complement strand
AAGGGCACGAACACGACGAGCCAGGCCAGAACGCTGAGGTACAGCCCGTTCCAGGCGTAGGCCGAGCCCCGCTGGGGCCGGCCCGCGCCGAGGTTCTGGCTGACGAAGGTGTTGATGACGCCGAGCAGGCCCATCATCATCGCACCGGGGATGAACGCCGCGATGCCGCCGTTGCCGACCGCCGCGAGCTCGTCGGGGCCGAGTTCCTTGACGATGAGTTTGTCGACGAACTGCATGACCGTGTAGGAGGTCATGGTGGCCACAGCGGGGACTGCGACGCGCAGAACCTCGCTGATGGCGCTGTCGTGCGCGGACAGCGGCTGCTCCGAGAGCGCGGAAGGCTCATCCGGGGACGCGGATCGCGCGTTCCCCAGTTCGTGCTGGTTCTTTTCGTCGTTCATTGGGATTCACGGACCGGTCAACGGGACGCCACTGCCGTCGGCCGAACGGCGAAGTGTACCGAAACAGGCGGAATCGGTCGCGGGTTGGGACACGGGATCGAGAAAAACAGGCAACACCGCGCAGCGGTCACCAGTCACCTTGATGTGGTGACCCTGACCGAAGCGATATCGGCAGCGCTCTCACGCTTCGAGACCGCGCGGACGCCAGATCGGGATGCTCAAAGCTGAGTCCGTGGTAGCCGGGGAGGCGCTAGATCCGAGTTGTGAAACTTCGGCGAGTTTGCGCCTCGCTGTTTACCAGCGCCGCGTCGCCTTGCCGCCTGGCACGGAAAGCACCCGGTCGCGGATCTCCTTGGCGTGCTCCTGCATCATCCGAGAGAATCGTGGGTCGAGATCGGCTCGACGGGCGTGCTCGGCGACCTGATCGGCCATCCACAGAGCCACGCTGCGTGTCGCTCGCTCCTCGGGGTTTTCGAGGGCCCGCGCCGCATCGCGCTGCGCCAACTCCAGCAGCGTCTGCTCGTAGTCCGGCAGCGCTGCCGTGATCTGTGACGCGTCGGACTGCTCCGTCGATTGCTGTGCCATCTCTCGGCTTCCTTCGGTTGAAGGTGGCCCCCACCAATCGAGCGGCGGCCGCGGGTATCGAGCGCTCATGCGCCCGGAGATCTGAACCTGACACGCAATCGGTCGGCGTGCAAGGCCTGTCTTACAAACTATGCAATTCACCAGCACTTTGTGCGATTTTCGCGCCACGATCGCACCAGATTCCCACGTCCGGGAATCATGAAGAAGCCCTCACGGATGGTTCGCCACGACCTTCCGCTAGAATGCCAGCCATGAGCAAGACCGCCGACGCCGAACACGACACGCAGCCAGCATCCGGCCAGCAATCCGAAGCCAATACCGAGACGCTCGAGAAGCCGGCGTTCGCGCCCGATCGCGTCCCAGCGGCCATCGAAGCCCTGCTCCTGACTATGGATAAGGCCCTCGCCCCCGGCAAAATTGCTGAGGCCACCGGTATGCGAGACCATCCCGGCATCTTCCCCAAACCCTCGCAGACCATCGAAGCGGCGATCGAGGTGCTCAACGAGGAGTACGCGAAGACGGGGCGATCGTTCCGCGTCGAGTCGGTCGCCGGTGGTTATCGGATCATGACGCTGCCCGAGTTTGCACCCGCCATCGCCGCCATACAGGGCCTGCGCGAGTCGAGCAAGCTCTCTCGGGCGGCGATCGAGACCCTTGCGATCGTCGCCTATCGCCAGCCGATCACCCGCGTGCAGATCGAGAGCATCCGGGGTGTCGCCTGCGGTGAGGTCCTGCGCGGTCTCATGGAGAAGAACCTCGTCACCATCGCCGGTCGCGCGGAGGAACTCGGTCGCCCGCTGCTCTACGGCACCACGAAGCGGTTCCTCGAAGTCTTCGGCCTCGCGGCGATCAAGGACCTGCCGCCGGTGAACGATGTCTTCCCCGGCCTGTCCAACCTCATCACCGAGCAGAAGCCGGCGTCGAAGGCAGTCGCGCAGGAGGCTGGCGATCCGGAAGACGGCGCGACGCCGGCCGAGAAATCACCCGAGCCTCAGACGACGAGCGCCGAAACCGAGTCCGGAGACAACGCGTGAACCGAATATTCTCCCTGATTGTTCTGCTGCTGATTGCGACGGTGTTGCCCGCCTGCTCCGGAGACGGCTACGCGCTGCAGGGTCGCGTCATCCGGGGCGACTACTCTGCGGTCATGCTGGTCGATGCGGACGACTCGCGCCTCACCAGCGGCGAGGGCCTCGCCGGCGTCTCGCTCCACGTCCAGCAGGACCCCGGCCAGCTCAACCGGCGCACGCTGCATCGCGGCAACTCGGGTGGTGACGGATCCTTCGCTCTGCCCATCGACCTCTTCGGCGCCGGCTCGTTCAATTACGACATTGGCTTCTTCGCCCGTCGCCAGGCCTACGACCCCGCCACCGGATACTTCCGACTGCCGCCGAAGTCCAAGCGCGTGCTTGTCATCATGACGCGTGGCACCGATCGGGACCTCGGCGAAGAGCGCGAAGACCTGTACGACCAGTACGAGCAGTTCAGAGACGGTCCGTAAGGACCGGCACCTCACGAGCGAACTCGCGCAGTTCGAGCGCCGAGATCTCTTCGCCGTCCATCAGCCGACGCTGGTTCTGCTCGCCGATGTCCGAGCGGAACAGCGCGTACTGCTCCAGATCGCCGGTCGACGCGTCGCGCACCGTGACCACGTTGAGGATCTCATCCTTCGCGCCGACGAAGCCGCGTGCCAGGTAGTCGCCGCCTTCGGCCTCGATCTGCTCACGCAGCAGCGTGCAGGCGTTGCACACCGTTTCGATGCTGTTGGGCGCACGCTCGATCAGGCGTTCCACGTTCTCGCTGACCATCACTCGTTGGCTCATCGGCTGCTCCTGCTCTGCTGAATGGACTCGTGTTGCTCCGA
>CAXAVQ010000367.1:0-2859 GCA_963971985.1 uncultured bacterium | reverse complement strand
GATAAACGCATCAGCGGGCGACCTCCATGTCAGGCGACGGCCGCCGCTGGCCGTCGCGCCCGTGTCTCCGGTCGGTCGGGGCCGATCGGATGTTCACCATGTGCGTCCCGCCGCTCCGCAGCAGGGACGGTGTGCTACCCAGCCGTCTCCACGACATCTGGTAGACACCGAGGAGTATCCCGGATCCAACGGACGGACGCAAGAACAATCCGACCGTCGAATCGCCCCTCTCCGGATCACCCGGAGGCCTCCGCATCGGGCACGCAGACGATGTCCCGCCTGCCCGCCCACGCCCGAAGCATCCGCTACGAGGCATTTACGACGCCCGACGGTTGAACACCATGTCGAACGGCATCTCGTCGTCCGGACTGGAAAGGCGGATGGTGTCGCCTTCAAGAGTCCCCGTTATCGTCTCAGAGGTGTCGTCACCCTCCGACGTCATGGTGATGGAGATGTCTTGGTCGGTCAGCGTCCAGGTCCCGCTGTCGTGTTCCTCGTCGTCATCCACGGCCATCGGGCCGCTCATCACAACGCTGGCGGTGCCGTCTTCATTGAGAGTGATCGTCATCGACGTCGCGTCGATTATGCCGAGCATCGACCCCAGCGCCATCTTCTCATTCTCGTCTTCCGTGTTCTCGATTTCCGCCAGCATCGCGGTTTTCATCGCCGCCGTATCGAGTTCATAGGTCCCGACTGCTTTCGCAGTTCCAGAATCGCCGCAGCCCTGAAGCAGGGAAGTGATGAGCACCGAGCAGAGAAGAACCATCGTGAGTGTTGCAATGCGGATCATGCCATTCTCAATTCAAAAGGGATCGATAGGCCACGCGGCCGTAGGCCATCAGAGTACCGTCTGATAATGTCCGCCACGCCGCTCCCTTCCGAACAGGCAGCGAAAATGACGAGAAATCTTCCGCTACGTCACCGGTCGATCATCCGGCGAATCCGTCACCGTGTCGGTCACGCTGGGCGGCTTCCGCTGCACCGACCGGGCGTACGCCACGCCGATCAGGAGCATCAGCATCCCCAAAGCGAGCGAACTGGCGATTCGCCACAGGGGCGACACGTTCGTCAGGTCGTAGACCACCACCTTCAGGGCCGCGAGACCGATCAGGATCAGGCAGCAGAGCCGGACCGTGCGCATCAGCTGGATCGACCCGAAGACCAGCCCCGCCACACCGTACAGAGCCCACCAGATCGAGAGCAGGGCCTGGCGCGCGGTCTCGTCCTCGACGTAGAGTCGGCCCGCCCGGCTGGCTTCGATGCTCGTGGCGACCAGCAGAACCACCGCTCCGGTCGCTCCGAGGGCCTTTCCAAAGACGAGCCGCTGGTGATCGCGCACCCCGCCGACCGCGGGCCGGTGAAGCAGCGCGTAGGCAGCGAACCAGAGACCGATCGTGGCGACCACGCCCGAGCCCAATGTCAGGTTCCAGACAAAGAAGGCATCGTCGCTGTATTCCGAGATCAGATGGACCAACCACGGGAGCGGGCTCACGAGAGCCATCACGCCCGCAAACTCGGTCAGCGAAAGACTGGCGACGCGGACACGATCGAGAAGTCGAACCCTCGCAAGGCCCAGGGCAAGAAGTCCGAACGCCGCCCACCAGATGCACAGGAACGCCGCCTGTGCGGTCTCCGTCGGATTGAGCACATCGTCCGCCCGGATCGCCTCGTTGCTCGTCGCCGCCAGCAGCACCAGTACACCGAGCGTGCACAGGGAGTGCCCGAACATACGCCTGAGATCCCCGGCAGGGGCGCCGAGGCGTCGGCTGCGGAACATGCTGAAGGCACTCAGCCAGAGCGTAGCCGTGAGCGTGACCCCGCCGGCCAGCGTGAGGTTCCACACAAGCGAGTCGGACTCTCGAATATCGACGAGCAGGCGCACCAGCCACGCCACGATCGTGATGGCGCTCAGCGCAGCCCCGAACAGATCGAGCGACAGCCAGCGACGACGCCAGCCGGCACCGACCAGAGCCGCGCCCAGACCTGACCAGATCAGCACGATCTCGCCGGACTCCGTGTCCGGTGTGATGAAGTACAGCGCCAGCAGCAGCACGGCCCCGCCGGTCGTGACGAATCGCAGGCCGGGCGCGACTCGCACGATCAACCGGCGCTCGGCCAGCGTCGCCATGCCCAACTGAAGCGCGATCCCGACGCCCGCGCCGGCCAGGAACAGGCCGCGATCAGAGCCGTCGGCCAAGTAACCGATCCACGCCAGCAGCGCAGGGAGCGTCACGAGCGTCGCCACCCCCATCGCCATCGAATCCAGTTCGAGCCATCGCTTCCCACCCGATCCGATCAGCGCGAGCACCGCGACACCCGACCAGACCAGCGCCACGTTCCCGGCTTCCGCACCCGGAACCAGCGGCGTGGCCATCAGCAGCGCGACCGCGAGCCCGGTCAGCGACACCACGAACCCGCGACCGAACCGCTCGCTGCACAGCGCGGCGATCAGCGTCGCCACCGCAGCGAACACAACCTTCACAACCCAGGCCGACGCCGAAACTTCAAACCAATCCACATCGCCGGAGTGGATGTCGCTCCACTGCATGAACAGACGCGCGATCAGGATCGCGAGCGTGATCAGCCCGTAGGTCACCACCGGGGTCGCGTCGAGCCGTCGCCCGAGCACGCACGCCGCTGACGCGAGGACGAGCCACGCGAGGTCCTGGTCGTTGCCGCTGAAGTGCAGCGCGATCGACGCGATGATCAGCGCTGCCGACTGAAACGCCAGCGAGGTCGCGAGTGCGGAGCGAACGCTTTCGATCCGTCCGCGCAGCACATCGAAGGTCGGCGCGAGCCGCCACGCGATCAGGCCGCACGCGATCAGGTCTGGCAAGCCTTCAATCGCGCCAACGAGGA
>CAXAVQ010000366.1:0-2873 GCA_963971985.1 uncultured bacterium | reverse complement strand
CGACGGCTCGGGCAAGTGCGACCCGTGGAAGGCCGTCACCGCCGAAAGCCTGCTCATCCAGGCCCGCTCGGCCTGGCTCCCTGGCGTGCTCAACGAGCGCCGGCTCGTCTCCTACCTCCAGCCCATCGTGCGATCCTCCGATCGCTCGGTCTTCGCCTACGAAGCCCTCGCCCGCGCCGAAGTCGACGGACAGCTCAAGAACGGCGGCGACCTCGTCGACGCCGCCCGCGCCCACAGCGCACTCTTCCAGTTCGACCAGATCGCCCGCACCCACGCTATCCGCTCCTGCGGCCCGAAACTCGAAGGCGACGAGAAGCTCTTCGTGAACTTCCTGCCCATGGTCATCTACGACCCGAAGATCTGCCTCCAGACCTGCTGGGAAGCCGCCCAGGACGCGGGCATCGCCCTGTCCAGTCTCGTCTTCGAAGTCGTCGAGAGCGAGGCCTTCCCCGACATCGCCCACCTCAAGCGCATCCTCGAGCACTACCAGGAGCAGGGCGCCGGCGTCGCCCTCGACGACCTCGGCACCGGACACACTGCGCTGTCGTACATCGATGAGCTCAACCCCGACTACATCAAACTCGCCAAGGGCCTCGTCCCCGAGCAGCCGCGCTTCAGCGACCTGCACCTCGTCCGCGGCATCGTCGAGCACGCCAAACGGCGCGACATCACCGTCCTGCTCGAAGGCGTGGAAACCGAGGACCAGTTCAGCGCCGCACAGGACCTCGGCATCGACCTGATCCAGGGCTACCTCACCGGACGCCCCGCCGCCGAACCGGTGCGCACCCAGCCCGAGCAAACCCGACGCGCCGCCTGACGAGTCGGGCCGGCCCGACGAAGGCCGCGTGCACATCCTGTCGTCCCAACTGAATCAACGGCAAGCCCCCGGGTCACGCTCGGGGGCTGTGTTATTGCCGAACTTGCGACTGAGTCCTTCCGATCACCGGTAGATATTGCTACCTTCAGCTCCAAAGAGAACGCGGTACTTCACGCGGTCTTTCGACACACTGAATGCACTTTCACGGCCAGAGAGACAGCCGATGGCACTCGCTTCCAAATTCCGCTTCCTGTGTCTACTCGGCGGACTGCTGTTCGCGATGCAGCTTTCTCCGACCGTCCTGGCGGGTGAAACCATCACCGACGAGCAACGGGGCTTCACATTCGAGGTTCCTGAGGGATTCCAGCCCTATCCGGAACTCGTCAGCTCCGACAATGACATCGTCCACGCCTTCCTCAAAGGCGATCCGACCGATGACCAGCCAGATCTGGTGGTGGTGATCGAGATGCTCGGAGGGACGATCGGGCGTGAACCGATGGCGGAGGAACACTTCCCAGACGGTTTTCAGGGTCGCATCGTCCGCAAGCGGTGGCAGGGTTTCGTTGTTGACGGGTTCGAAATCGCTCAAACACAGAACGGTCTCGACATGCACACCGTCGTCGTGCAGATCCCGATCAAGCGCGAAGCGATTCAGATCGTTGGAGCGGGAGTCGTCGAACGGACCGCCGAAGTGAATCAGGCGGTCGATCAGGTGCTCGCGAGCCTTCGTGGAGAATCCAACTGGCTGAAATCTGCCGTGCCCGCAGCAGACGTCACCTCCTCTCGGAGCTACGGCTGGTTCCTTCTCGGGGGTTCGCTCGCGCTGGTCGTCGGGGGGCTCGTCGTGCTTTGGTACATCCGCCGCGAGACTCCAAAGGGAACCGTGTTCGCGATTGCACTCATGCTGTTCTTCTTCAGCGTGTGTTTCGTCGACAAGGATGTCCGCGAACTGATGGCCCTCAAGGGATCCATGAGGCTGCTCGGGTTCCTTGGGATTTTCTACGGCATTTACGATCTGGTACGACCGCGTAAGCCGCGTCCGATGCCGGAGATCTCCGAACCCGACTCCATCGACGAGCCCGATGCTGCCTCACAACAGCAATGAACGACCTCGTCGCGAATACCATCGCCATGGCTTGCCACCTCAACGCGAGCGCTCGAGGCATCGATTGCCCGTCGATCGGTCAGAACGAAGTGGTCTTCAAATTCCACCGAAGTGTTGAGTTCTGGGGCGCGAATAGGAAACTGCTGTCCAAGAAACTCGAACTGAAACTCATCTCAACCGATCCAGACGAGTGGGTCAACGACCAGATCCAGAGCGGTGTAACGCGGGCCTCACTCGTGTACAGACCTTCGCCGAAGGGGACACGCGAGGATCGCAAGACCGCCGGATTCGTCGGTGGCGGCGGCAAGTTCCTCCTCGTCCTTCATAGAAAGACCGATGCCGAGCTCTGGCACTCCATGACAAGGGTTGAGGACAAGGATCACCCCGAGCGGATCTGGAAGACGGGGTTCTTCTTCGCGGGCAAGCAGTCCGAGCCGACGGCAAAACTGCGAGAGATCAAATCCGTGTCGTCTGATCTCCGAGACACACTCACCACCATCGAAGCGTTCGCCGCACAGCAAGACATCAAGGACTTTGCCAAGACGTTCCGCGAAGCGATCGAGCGCCTCGACGCCGACGATCCACTCGCCGGGTGTTACTACAGCCCGGCAATCCCCGACGGCCTGCTCTCGCTCGAAGCACGCCGCCTGCTCGCCGCCGCAGAGTTACCCTTCGTCTTCGGCGCGATGGGAAGTTGGAACGACCTTGGCTTCCAAGGGGACCTGCAGCAAAAGTACGATTCCCTGTCCGACCGACTCTTCGTACTCAGCAACGAGGCGATTTGCGCCGCGGTAAGCGACGGCGCATCACCTCAAGACGCGTAACGACGGGCTTGGCGCAGACCTGAGCCGGGATCACCGAACCCGCACCCCCTCCCCGTCGTCCATAATCCACCCCACATGGCCGACGATACCCAATCCCAACCAACCGCCCCTGACGAGGAACTCATCG
>CAXAVQ010000365.1:0-2887 GCA_963971985.1 uncultured bacterium | reverse complement strand
CGAGCCGCCAGTGGCACCTTCTGCGCGTTCCTGTTCGGTTTGTCCGCTTTGGCGCGCGCCTTGGTGGCGTTGCGCTGCTCGCGCTGGACGGATCGGATGTGCGTCAGGGCCTGCGTCGCGGCCATTCTTCGTCGATTGCGCTCGCGTGCGATGAAGGCGTCCTGCTTCGGATCGCCGGTTGGTTCGGGTTCGTCCATGAGCGCTTCGAGGGTCTCGAGCGCCTTGGTCTGGACGCGCTCCATGACCAGGCGCGACTCGGCTTCGGCTTCGCGGAGTTGGGTGAGGAGGGCTTGGTTCAGGACGGTATCGTTGGGTGTGGTGTGCATGGCCCGAGTGTGCGCTCGTGAGGCGAGGGCTCCAAGAGGGTTTTCGTGGGAATCGGGCGATGTCCGCAAGGTTGTGCGCAGGAGTGGTAGATGCGCGCGATATTTTTGTGGTTATCCACAGCGGGTGCGGGACAGGTAGACTGCCGTTCGACCAATGCCGCGACGCAGCGGGAGGCGTGATCATGGAGAACGACTAGATGATGCGACTCTGTGCAGGATTACTGCTGACCCTTGGCGTCTATCTGGCTGGTTGCGTCCGTGGGAGCGCGGAGCAGGTAACTTCCACCGCAGAGCCTCTTGAACCCCGGCAGCTACGCGCTGGCCAGCCCGTTCCGATGGATGAGCTTCGTGGCCTTGAGGGGCAGCGGGTCGTCGTCTCGGGCAACGCGCTCTCCATACTCAAGGGCACACTGGGCGTAGATTCCGGGTGGATTGTGTTCGTGGTGGATGAGCACACGTCGTATCCAGAGGAGTTGCTGGACTTCGGTGTGGTCGTCGAGGGACGACTGCAGATGCGCACGTTCACGTCTAGAGAAGTCGACGAGAACGGACGCCGGCGTGTTTACGAGCTCCCGTACCTGCTTGAGAGTCGCGTGCTCTCGCCCGTGGCGCCCGAGATCTCGATGTAGTCGCCTGTTCTGGATGAGCCGTGGTCGTGACCATCCTTGAAATCCAGAATCGCGGCGGTCGGACGGTCTGCCGCTTCGAGGCCGCCGAGGGCGAGGCGTGGTGCTATTGGAGCGGCGATCCGCCCGAGGTGGGGCGTCGGTATCAGGTCGAAGTGGGTGTGGAGCGCATCACGCCGATTACCCGGTTCAAAGACGATGCGGAGCAATTGGAAGAACTGATCGACATCACGAAGCCGGGCGGTCAGCCGAGCTGGATTGTTTCGGGGCGTGTTGAGCGAGTGGACGACATATACATGGCCCTGGTCTTCGGCGGCCTCCAGATAGGGCTGGGTCCCGACGAGGAGTGGGCCTCAGACGGTGAGCGGGTGGTGGTGCGCTGCGAGGGCTGCACGCTGTACGACTGCAACTTCTGAACGAACCGTTCGGAAGGTTCGGACCGCCCCCTCATCCGTCCGCTTCGCGTCCACCTTCTCCCGCGAGGGGAGAAGGAGCGGGATCGACTCGTTGGAAGCTCTCGCATAGCCGCCTGAGGAGGGCGGCCATGCCACCCCAGACTTTCACACCAACTGCGGCAGGCGCTCGCGGGCCAGCAGGGCGGCGCCGAGGAGGCCGGCTCGGTCTTCGAGCTGGGTCGCGCTGAAGCGGACCTTGGTGGCGGCTTTGGGGAACACGTGCTCGCGACACGAGGCGGCGACGTGTTCGACCCACGGCTGGCCGAGGGCTTCGGTCAGTCCGCCGCCGAGGATGACGTCGGGCAGGGCGAGGAGGGTGACGACGTTGGAGATGGCGCGACCGAGCAGGTCGGCGGACTCGTGGACGACATCGCGCGTGAGCTTGTCGCCCTCGGCGTAGGCCTGGGCGATGACCGAGGAGCCGATGCTGCGCAGGGGCGTGCGCTTGCGATCCTTCTCCGCGTCGCGACGGGCGGCGATCTCGGGCAGGATCGACGGGTGGTTCTGTTCGATGAGCGTGACGATGCGCCGGGTGACGGCGGTGCGTGAGCAGACGTCTTCGAGCAGGCGGTAGGTGAGCGGGGCGGTGGGGAAGAGCAGGGTCTGGCCGATCTCGCCGGCGGAGCCGAAGCCGCCGTGGTAGAGCTCGCCGCTCAAGATCAGCCCGCCGCCGACGCCGGTGCCGCACCACACACCGAGAACGTTCTCGGCGTTGTTGCCGGCGCCGAGCTTGTTCTCGCCGTAGATCGCGACGTTGACGTCGTTGTCCACGACGACGGGCGTGTTGGCGCAGCGGGCGGAGAGTTCACGCGCGAGGTGGACCTCGTTCCAGCGGAGGTTGGGCGCTTCGAGGACGATGCCGCGCGAGAAGTCGATCGCGCCGGGCGCGCCGATGCCGATGGCGACGAGGTCGTTCGGAGTGCAGCCGGCCTCTTCGCAGGCCTCGCTGACGGCCTCGCCGATGCGATCGAGGATCGAGTCGGGGCCTTTCTCGGCCTTGGTCTTCTTCTTGGAGCGTCCGACGATGGTGTTGGCCTGGTCGACGACGCCGACCTGGAGGTTGGTGCCCCCGAGGTCGATTCCTACAACGAGACCGGTGTTTGTCGGGTTCACAGGCATGGCTCCAAGCGGATCGGGAAAAGCGGAGTCTGAGTGTAAAGCAATCGGGCTCGTGGGAGCGATAGCAGGGCATCGAGCGGTGTTTTGTGCGACCGACTTGCAATCCCGGGAAAGTAAATAAACACTAACTTCGTGCCGACCCTCTTTGAACTAATCCCCGTGCCGGTCGTCGCCCTGTTCCTCGGGTTGGCGGGCGCGTGGGCACTGGTCATGGTCGGCATCGCGGTGCTGGGGCGACACGTGATCCGGCGCGTGCCCGAAGAGGGGCATCGCCCGGCGCTGGCGGCGTCGGGGCTGCTGTGGATCATGCGCTGGTACGCCCGGTTCTGGCACCGGCTGGACGCCCCGGGCATGGACCACC
>CAXAVQ010000364.1:0-2897 GCA_963971985.1 uncultured bacterium | reverse complement strand
GGTATGGCGAACAGCCGG
Source organism: uncultured bacterium (assembly GCA_963971985.1). GTDB lineage: Bacteria > Planctomycetota > Phycisphaerae > Phycisphaerales > UBA1924 > JANSXG01. The sequence goes on along the minus strand of CAXAVQ010000364.1, from coordinate 2,879 downwards.
ATGAAGGACTTCTACGACGTCATCGTGATCAGTCGTCGATTCAAGTTTGTCGGCGATGTGCTGGCCCGAGCGATCGAGGCGACTTTCGAACGTCGTGGGACGATGGTTCCGCAGGAGTTGCCCGCCGGGCTCTCGGATCGCTTTGGCGAAGACGGCCACAAGCAGGGCCAGTGGGCGGCGTTCCGTGGGCGCCTCCGCATCGAAGATGCGCCGGAAGGCCTCGCTGAGGCTGTGAGGCTTGTTCGGGAGTTCCTCCTATTCCCGTTGCAAGCGGCAGCGTCTGGAGCCGCTTTCAAATCCAACTGGACACCGCGAGATGGCTGGCAGCCCAGCGGCGATGCCCTGAACTGATCGAGGCGCTGGTCGTGCTCCGACTCGCCACGTTCGCTGCGAGGGCACCCGGCATCGGTTGATTTGATTTGTTCGTTCCGCCCCCCTTAAGGGGCGGACGTATCAAATCGAAACCGGTGCTGGCCCGATTAATTGGTTGGATGAATTGATCGATCAATCAAAGACCAAATCAATTCGGAGGCCTGAAGGCGATCCGGTACCGCTCCGGGTTGCCCGGTTCGCTGAGCTTCTCGACGTCGACGAGCCCGTTCTGCTTGGCCGCGCGCAGGCACTCGTTCGCGGCGGTCTTCGTCATCCCAGCGGCGATAGCACGCTCAACGACGGTTGAGCGACGCTCGAACTCGCCGGTGACGAACCGCCGCACAAACTCATCCGTCGACATCCGCGTCTTCCTTGGCCCACCTCTTCCCGGGCGGCTGATCTGCGACGGGTCCTCGTCCGGAGCCGGCGCGAGCGCCGGGAAATCCAGCCGGACGCAGATCGGGTCCGGCGTTGGCCAGGATCGAGTCTCTGCCTCGACCGTGACGACATCGGGCTCCTTGTGCGGGCGGAGCACCAGGTGGGTATCGGCCGCCCGGGCCATGGCGTTGCCGCCAGCGCCGAGGTCGACGGTGCTGCGGCCGGACTGGTTGCCCTTGCCGGTGTGGTGCACGGCCACGACCGCACAATCGAGGTCGCGCGCGATCGCGTCGATCGCGTTGTACATCATGGTCCGGTCCGAGTTGTCGTTCTCCTTGCTGCCCGCCGGCTCGAACCGGTAGAGCGCGTCGAGGATGACGACCGCGTAGGTTGCGGGCTCGATTGACCTGAGCATGTGCGCCAGTTCGTGCAGATCGACCAGCCGCCCGCGGAGGGACACGAAGTCGATGCCCCCGGCGACATCCTCGGGCGTGAGGTTCAGGCCCGCGAGCAGGTCTCGGAACCGCGCTGCGCTCGATTCGGCGTGCAGTTCGTTGTCGATGTACAGCACTTTGGCCTGCCTCGTCTGGAAGGCGCCCAGCCACGGCAGCCCTCGAGCGACCGCGGTGGCCAGGTGCATCGCGAACCAGGACTTACCCGCTTTGGGCGGCCCGATGAGGTTCATGGTCTCCCCGCGGCGGAGCAGGCCCTCGATGATCGGTTCGCGCAGGTCGGGGTGCGTCGCGATCAGGTCCTCGATCGGGATGATCTCGAGCGGCCGGGCGATGAGATCCGAAGCAGGCTCCCCAGAGGCCAAGCGGTGGTCTGGCCGCAGTTGCTTGAGCCTGTTCTGGCCGGCCTGGTCGACGAAGGTCTGGAACCTGAGAGCGCTCATCGGTGTCCACCTCTGCGCCCGTGCCGGGGACGCTTGGCCACGAGCAGCCAGCCCGGGGGCATGTCGTGCGGGACGGACACCGCTTGGTTGACCTTGTGGATGAGCTCGTTCTCCGACCACGGCGGCTGGCAGCGCGGGTTGTACTCGTCGCGCAGGATCTGGAACGCCAGGTCGGGGGGTAGGGCGAACCCGTGAATGAGCGCTGTCGTCACCGCGAACGTCTGGCTGTGACCGCCCTGGCCCGCCACGGCTCCGGGGATGCTGGCGAGATACCTGATCGCCCGGTGCACGCGCTCTATGGGGGAGTAGGCTTCGAGATCCTCCTCCACGACCTGCGACGCCTTGATCGGCTTCGCCGGCGGCGGGAAATGACCCCGCATCGCACAAACTGCTCGCCACAGCCGCTCCATCGCGTCTTCGAGGATGAACGCCGGCACGACGGTGGGTCGCGCTTCGAGCACCTCGTAGTGGCCCCCGGACGGGTGGAGGCCCGGGCCAACGTTGCTCACCTGTCTCGACGAGCGGATCTCGGCGATCATCTCACCGGTTGCGGGGTCGCGGAACTGTCGGCTGCGCTGCCCCACGGCGATATAGAAGTAGTGCGAGAGGGGGTTGGCGGGGTGGCCGATCACCGCCCCGGTGTGCGGCAGGTACTCGGCAGCGAGGGCGACGGCCTCGGGGCAGTCCAGGTCGACATCGATCAGCCAGCCCGACGGCGCGCCCGTCAGCAGCCCGACGTTGCCCATGCCCCGGAACTGCTTCGCGAACTCGCTCGACGGCAGCCTCGTGTTCTGCCAACCTCGGAAGATCGGAGCCTTCTCCCCGAGCGGGATCGGGATCGGGACGTAGCCCCGCGAGTGGTAGAACCTCGCGGCCTCAAGCCGGGTTGGGCGTTCGCGGTCGGGGTTGCTGACGGTAGAAGTGTTTTGGGTCATGCCATTACCTCTCTGCCGCGAATGCGCGAACTGTCGCGCGGGTCGGTGAGATTTCCTGGGTGAACTGCGGGAAGGCCTCCTGGAGGGGGTGCCGTGCCTGGTCGACCCAGCGGTGCGCGGTGCCGCGGTGGACGCCCAGCTGCCGCGCGATCTCCCCCGGCTTGTGCTCAGCGCGCATCTCGGCGACTCGGCGGAGCGGCGGCGGCAGGATGGACAGGATGGCCGTCAGGTCGAGCCTGCGGTCGGTGTGTTCAACGTCGTCCAGCGTGGGCGGGACGATCGAGCGCAGGACCTCTGGG
>CAXAVQ010000363.1:0-2916 GCA_963971985.1 uncultured bacterium | reverse complement strand
CGATCGACCGCGACCGCCACGCGGGCAGGATGCGCGCGAAGTACTCGTCGTCGAGGTTGGCGGACAGGACGAGCAGCGGACCGTCGGTCGCAGCCGTCGCCCGATCCGCAAGGCCGCCTGATCCGACCCATCGAGCGCACGGAAGCGCTCGCGGCTCCCGAGCCGAAACACGCTCAGACGCCCGGAATCCCGGGCGTTTGTTGTTTTTGCAGCCCAGCCGGTATCCTGCCATCCATGCGTGCACCGGAGGCACCAGTTCGGGCTCGAAAGGAGCAGGGCGGCTTGTTCGACGAATTGTCGCGCGCCTCCGGCAGCGCCCACCAGTCCGAACTGAAACTGGCCGCCGCGCGTGTTCGCCGTCACCGCGATCCTGAGCCCCGCGATGTCCGCTTCGCGACCCTCGCCAGTTCCTCCTCGGGCAACTGCTCGGTGCTCGTGCACGGCACCGGCCAGAACCACCGAATTACCCTCATCGACTGCGGCATCTCGCCGCGCCGCACGCGCGTGCTGCTCGACCAGCTCGGCCTCGACTTCTCGCGCATCGACGACGTCGTGCTCACGCACCTCGATCGCGACCACTGCTACCCCAGCTGGGCCAAGGCGTTACCCAAGCACGCCCGCTTTCGCATCTGCGAGGGTCACCGCAACCGCGCACGCCGGGCCGGGCTTCTCTACCGGACCACCGAGATCTTCCGCGCCGGCGAACCCTTCGAACTCGGTCGCGGCGTGCGCGTCACCTCCGAACTGCTGTCCCACGACGACCTCGGCGTCGCGTCGTTCCGCTTCGACCTGCCCTGCGCGCGCCACGGCGGGCGATCCATCGGCTACGCCACCGACCTCGGACGGGCCACGCCGGGCCTGATCGCTCTGCTCATGGGCGTCGACGTCCTCGCGATCGAGTCGAACTACTGCCGCGACATGCAGATCGCCTCAGACCGACCCGAGTTCCTCAAGAGCCGCATCATGGACGGGAGCGGGCACCTGTCCAACGACGAGTGCCTCGACGCGGTCCACGCCATCTCGCCGCGAGAGCGCGTGGTGCTCCTGCACCTCTCGCGCCAGTGCAACACGCCGGAGGTTGCGGCGCGCGGGCACGAGAACGGCCGCTACGAACTGACCGTCGCGCCAGCGGACGGGCCGACTGATCTGCTGGACGTGGCCTGGGCGGGATAGCGCCGGTTGCCCTGCGATCAGCCCCTTCAGGGACAGTCCTTACCGAACCCCTCGTTGGCGTCCCCGTCTGGTGCATCCCCGCCGAAGCCAGCGAGCACGAGGTTCAGGTCGGCAAGGTCGACAACTCCGTCTCCGGTTACGTCTTCGAAGCACGGCTCGGCCGGGCAGAGGATATAACCGGCAAGGTTCGGGCTGGAGAATCCGTTCATCGAAGCGAAACGACCCGTCGTGACAAGGATTGTGTCCTCGCCGATGGTTAACGGGGCAATAGAGTTGACGCGGACGTCGATCGTCTGGACTCCGCTACCGAGCAGAGTCCATTGCGTGCCGTCCCATTCGGCAACGCGGGGTACCGGACTTTGTGTGTCGAAGCTAAAGAAACCGCCGCCGAAGATCCGAGTGCGTCCACCGAATTCGTATGCCGCAAGGGAATACACCCAACCAAACGGCGTCTCGCCAAGAGGTGTCCAACTCGATCCGTCCCACTTTGCGGCGTTCACGTTGTCGGTTTCACCGAGGTTGAAACGGCCGCCGGCGTACAAAACCTGTTCGTCACCCTCGTCAACCGCCTGTAGCGCATAAACAGACCCGATCAGTGACTGATCGGGAAGTGCAGTCAATGCGCTCCATTCGCTTCCGTCCCAGAGGGCTGCATTCCGAACAAACATTCCTCCGGCTTCGTTCATGGAGCCCGCGACTGCGAGGTAAGTACTCCCGTTGATGGCCAGAGGCGTCATCACCCAGGCTCCGGGCCCTGTGCCGAGCCCGAGCGGGCTCCATGCGTTGCCGTCCCACTTGGCAATATTGGATGCTTCCACCGTCCCCGCGTTTTCGAAGAGCCCGGACGCATACAGGCACGGGCCGTTGCCGTCGTCGAAGACCTCGAGATCGGTCACAACTGTGGCCGGAGCACCGAAGACCCCACCCTGCAGCGCCGTCCAGAGTTCACCGTCCCACTTCGCAACACGAAGCGGAGCGAGACCCGTGGCGCTTTGAGTGAAACGCCCTCCGGCGTAGAGCGCTGGGCCAGTTCCGTCATCGTAAATCGCGAGCGTCTCGACCATGGGCTCGTCACAGAAGTTCCCGACACACACCGCGAGGCCGCCGCCGACATCGTGCCAGATCGCACCGTCCCAGCGGGCGATGTTCATGACTGAGGTGTCGCCCGCAGATGTGAATGAACCTCCAACAAACAAAGACAGTCCGGACCCGTCATCGAAGAGGATCGCAGACGTCACCTCGCCGTTGATCGGCGGAGCGAGCGCAATCCACTCTTCGAGACAGAGACCGTCCCGATCAGACTCCTGAGCGGATGCGGTCGTCGATAAGGACAGCGTGATCACGCACCCCAAAAAGAAGGAAGCGCGACGGATAACAGATTGTAATGTCTGGCCGAATAGGCTCATCTCGGATACCTCCGAGCAGAGCCTATCCTCCGCCCCTGGCCGGTGCAATGACAAGGTCGTGCAATCGGAGCGAAACCGACAGTGCCTTCCTCAGCCCGCCCAGCCCCAGTCCGGCGACCCCTCGTCCTCATCCGGCTCGTCGCCGATGTCGAAGCCGAGCCACTCGGCCTTGGGCGTCGCGCGGTTGTGAACGCGCACGACCTTGGAGAGCTGCCGGGCGAAGGTGTCGCGCAGGGCGCGCAGGTCCGTGCTGACCGCCTCCGAGAACGGGTCGTTGCGATCGCGGAACACGACCAGCACCGCGAGGCAGTCGCCGTCGTGGCTGTGGCAGCCGGTG
>CAXAVQ010000362.1:0-2925 GCA_963971985.1 uncultured bacterium | reverse complement strand
TGGTTTGGTGTGTGCGATCATCGTGCGTGGGCTCACTTGCTCAGCATGCGGAGGAATTCGTCGAACAGGTACGCCGTATCAACCGGGCCGGGGCAGGCCTCGGGGTGGAACTGGACCGATCGGAACGGCTTCCACGCGTGGCGGATGCCTTCGTTCGTGCGATCGTTGAGGTTCTCGAACCAGGGGCGCCAGTCTTCAGGGAGCGAATCGGTGTCGACCGCGAAGCCGTGGTTCTGGCTGGTTACGAAGCAGTTGTTCGTGCCGCACTCGATGACGGGCTGGTTCTGACCCCGGTGGCCGTACTTGAGCTTGTAGGTCTTCGCGCCGATGGCCAGCGACAGGAGTTGGTTCCCGAGGCAGATGCCGAACAACGGGATGTCACGAGAAAGCGCCGCGCGGATCAGTTCGACCGTCTTCCCGCACATCGTGGGATCACCGGGGCCGTTCGAAAGCATTACTCCGTCGAACTGGTCCAGTTCTCCGGCGATGTCGGCATCCCACGGCACACGGGTCACGGTTGCGCCGCGCTGGGCGAGCGAGCGGATGATGTTGTACTTCGCGCCCGTGTCGAGCAGCAGGATCTTCTTGTCGCCCGTGCCGAACACACCGCGCTCGGGGAGAGACACGTCCGCAACGAGGTTGCGCAGGTTGGGGTCTTCGAACTCCAGTTCCGCCTCGCCCTCGATTTCGATCTTCCCGAGCATAGAACCCCGCTCGCGCAGGCGCTGTGTCAGCGCCCGGGTGTCGATGCCGCTGATGCCGGGGATGCCCTCACTCTCCAGCCAATCGCCGAGCGACTGCTCCGCGTTCCAATGGCTGTAGGTCTCGCTGTAGTCGGCGACGACGAGCCCGCACGCATGAATCTGATACGACTCGCGTGTCACGGAGAGGCCGAACGGCCCTTCGTGGTCTTCCTTCGGAACGCCGTAGTTTCCGACCAGCGGGTACGTGCTGACGAGCAGCTGGCCGCGATAACTCGGGTCGGTCAGCGATTCGACGTAGCCGACCATGCCGGTGTTGAACACGACTTCGCCGGCACGCGACTTCTTCGCGCCGAAGGACCATCCGCGATACTCGGTGCCGTCCTCCAGCACGAGTTTCGCGGCGAGCCGCGCTTCTTCGCCCACGCCCGTGGGTGCGCCAGGTAAGGATGCGGTTTCAGCCATCGATTGCTCTCCGAGCGGTTTGAACTCGAGGTCACCCTCGGTCTGCCTGATTGATTCGCGAGTAGTCACGGTGCGTCCCCTTCCGCGACGGTTGACCGGTCAGCCTGGGCGGCTGCCGGGCTTCTCCACCGGGATGCCGGCCTTGACGAGCGGGCAGTCTTCTTCGGTCCATGTATTGAAATGCAGTTCGCAGAGCCCCCAGGCCCCGATCCGATCGCCCTTGGAATTCTCACCGGGATCGAACTCGCCGCGACTTCGATCCACGACCGTCGCGTAGCCGACGACGATCGCTCCCGATTCCACGACCAGCGGCAACAGCTCCTTCACGCTCTTGCCGGTGGTGATGACGTCCTCGGCGAGCAGGACGTGCTCGCCAGGCTCCAGCCGGAAGCCGCGTCGGAGCGCGAACTCGCCGTCCTTGCGCTCCGCGAACATCGAGCGTGCGCCGCAGGCCCGCGCGAGTTCGTAGCCCCAGACCACACCCCCGAGCGCGGGCGCGAGCACCGTGTCGATCCGGAGCTTGCGCGGCAGCGAGTCGCGCATCAGCTTGGCGACCATGCCGCCGGCGGCGGGATCCTCGAACAGTTTGGCGCACTGGCAGTAGCGATCAGAGTGCAGGCCGCTGCTGAGCTTGAAGTGCCCGTTCAGCAACGCCCCCGTGCGCTCGAGCAGTTTCTCAACCTCGACGGAAATAGCTGGATCGACGGAGATACTCATGACTGCGAATGACCCTCTCTCACGGACGCTTTCAGGACGCCGTCCACAGCGCCGGCGACCTGCTCACGGAACGCAACGGTCTTGCGCTGCACCACCTCCCCGACATCCTGACCCTGATCGGCGTCGCCGGGCAGCAAGCCGCGCGTCGAATGCAGCAACAGGCCAAGCCCGGAAAGGCCGCGATCCGTGGACGCCGCTCCAGCGCGAACGATGGTCTCCGCGCTCCCGCCCTGCGCGCCGAGACCGGGCACGAGGAACGGCAGATCCGGCGCCGCCTCGCGCACCGCTCGCACTTCACTCGCCCCTTTCGTCGCACCAACCACCAGGCCCGCGTTCCCGCGTGACCAGTCGGCGACGCTCGTCGCGATCCGCTCATAAAGCCGCTCGGGCAGGATGAAGTCCGACGCGCCGGGATTGGAGGTCAGGGCAAGGAAGTACGTCAGGCGATCGGTGTAGGCGAGAAACGGCTCGGCGCTGTCTCGCCCCATAAGCGGATTGACCGTGACCGCGTCGGCTCCAAAGACCTCGAAGAGCGACTTCGCGTAGTGCTTCGCCGTGGTCCCGATGTCACCCCGCTTCGCATCGGCGATGACCACGACGTTCTCAGGAAGGAGTTCCCTCACCCGGTAGAGCAGGCGAACGCCCTCGATCCCCTGTGATTCGAAGAAGGCCAGGTTGAACTTGTACGCCGCGACCAGATCTTTCGAGGCTTCGATGAACACCCGGAAGAAGTCGTAATAGCCATCGGGCGTCGGCGCGAACACCCCGCCCGGCGGCAGGTAGTCCGGCGCCGGCTCGATACCCGCCGAGACCAGACCACCGGTCCGCTCGATCGCGTTATGCAGCTTCTCGACTGTGCTCATAGCCCCTCCCGCGATCCGACCGGGTCGCGTCGGCTGCGAAATTCCCGATACAAAAAGAGCCCGCAACGCGGGCCGAATCGATCACAGGAAAGCGGATTCCGGCCTCCCCAACGCCAAGCCACGAACTCGGCCTCAAGCGAGCATGCCGATCGGTGGGTTCGGGAAGATCCTGCGCTGTC
>CAXAVQ010000361.1:0-2928 GCA_963971985.1 uncultured bacterium | reverse complement strand
GCCCACGACAGGTTCTGGTTCGTCCAGAAGCCGCTGTCGGACAGACTGATCCGCGAGTAACGATCGCGCAACTCCTCGAGTTTGTTGAGCGATTGCTCCAGGCGCGGACCGGTCTTGATCACCGTCGAACTGGCGGTCATCTCAAGGCCGAGTTCCTTGGCGATCTCGTACGGGTTCTCGCCGCCGGAGGATTCGACGAGTTCCTTCATGCGGGTTTCCTCGGCCTGGACACCCTTGTCGAAGATCGAACTGGGCAGTGAGGCGGCGGGGGAGTGGGCACGGTCGCGAACGAAATTCACGACACTGCGTCCACAGAAAAGACCGTCGAACGTGCAGCTGAGCAGCGCGTTCGCGCCGAGGCGTGTGCCGCCGTGGTACTGGTAGTTGACCTCGCCGAAGGCGTACAGCCCCGGGATGTTGGTCATCATGTTATTCGGTGCGTCGGGATCCATGCCGACGGGAAGCGCTTCCTTGCCATGCAGGTCGGCGAGCGAGACGTACGGCTCGAGCTTTTCGGGTGTCTGCTTCGAGTCTTCGAGTTTCTGGATCTCATCGTCGCTTCCGCCCTTGTCGCGGAGATCGGCGATCTGCTGATCGATCTCGTAGTTGCGCTGAAGGATCTCGTTGTTGCGCTGCTGGACCGGCAGGTTCCGCGCTTCGATCGGGTCGTTGAGCTCGCGGAGTTTCTTGGCAACCTCGTCGTACTTCCGATTGGGTGTGTACTCGGTCCACAGGCCGCCCATGGAGTAGTGCACGCCGGGGAAGATCTTCATCGGGACCTCGACCGGGTCCTCGCCGACGAACTTGCGGTAGATCTCAATGATGCCGCCGAGCTTGGTTTCGAGCTCCTCGCGGGATTTGTGCGACAGGTCGAGATAGACCATGTTGCCGCCGCCGACGCCGAAGCCCTTCATGCAGGTGTCGAAGATCTCGCGGGTCGCGATATCTCTCGGCACGATGTTGCCGTAGGCGGGATACTTCTCTTCGAGGAAGTACCAGCGCTCCTCGGTCGGGATCTGGCGCGGGTCGCGACCGGAGTCGGGGTGGGGCTGCCAGCGTCCCTCGGCGTCCTTCTTGGCCGGGACCCAGACGCGTCCGCCCTCGCCGCGAGCCGACTCGGACATGAGGCGGAGCTTGTCGGCGCCGGGGATCGCGGTCGGGTGGACCTGGATGAACTCGGGGTTGCCGTACTTCGCGCCGGCCTGGTAGCAGCGACTCGCCGCGGCGCCGGTGCACATCACGGAGTTGGTTGATTTACCGAAGACGAGGCCCGGCCCGCCGGTGGCCATGACGACCGCATCGCCGCGGAACGCGCGGATCTGCATGGTGCGCAGGTCCTGAGCAACGATGCCGCAGCACACGCCCTGATCGTCGAGCAGCGGGCGCAGGAACTCCCAGAACTCGTACTTGTTGACCTTGCCCTCGGCCTCGTAACGCCGGGTCTGCTCATCAAGGGCGTACATCAACTGCTGGCCGGTTGTCGCACCGGAGTAGTGCGTCCGCTTGTACAGCGATCCGCCGAAGAGGCGCAGCGCCCGCTGGCCCTCTGCGGTGCGGTTGAACGGCACGCCCATCCGGTCGAACAGGTCGATGATTTTCGGGGCCCACTGGGCCATCTCGTAGACCGGTGGTTGGTGCTGGAGGAAGTCGCCTCCGTAGAGGGTCTCGTCAAAGTGCTCGTACTCGGAGTAGCCCTGCTGACGCGCGATCTTGTTGCACGCGTTGATACCGCCCTGAGCGCACACGGAATGCGAACGCTTGACCGGCACGAGCGAGAACAGGTCGACGGGCATTCCCGATTCGGCAATACGGATGGTCGCGGCGAGGCCGGCGAGGCCGCCACCGACGACGATGGCTCTTTGCTGTGCGGATGGTGTAACCATGGTGGTTTCTGTCCTTTGGTTCCGTGTGGCCGATTCAGGCTTCGATCGCGATGAGCGTGTGCTCGGTCGCAGGCATCATCGATACGCTTTCTGGTTCGACAATGTCGGCACTCTTCTTTCGGAGCATTTCTTCTTCAATATCTTTGGCCGCCTGAACGTCAACGAACAGGAAGCCAAAGAGGGCGCCCCACCCCGCGGCCATAAGGCCGGCCCCAAGCGCCGCACAGACATACCCCCAGTTGCGTTGGGCCTTAGCGGTAATCGTGACGCCCCACGTGATCGCCGCGGTCCACAGGCCGTTCGCGAAGTGGAAGACGAGCATCGTCACGCCGAGCAGGTAGAGCAGCGAGACGAGGACGCCCATGAATGTCCAGTCACCGGTCTCCGAGCCCTTGAGCGCCATCGCGAGCGTGGACGAGGCGTACTCGTAGTCCCACTTTGTCCCGCCGGGTATCAGCCAGTCCCAGCCCCACCGGAGCGTCGCGACGTGATACACGATGAACAGGATGCCGACGTATCCGGAGATCCGCTGCAGCGTATACCGCCAGTTGCCCTGGTACTCGTAGCGCTTCGTATTCGTCTTGCCGGTCCGCGCGTAGTAGATGCCGAGGATCGAGTGGAAGGCGATGGAGAGCCAGAGCGTGACTTCGATCAGGATCAGGAACGGCACGTTCTCGTTGATGAAGGTCACCTCGTGCTGAAAGGTGCCGACCTGGCGTGCGGTCGATTCGCCAACCCCCGCGACGAAATCAGGGTCCATCGCGTGGGTCGCACGCCCGTTGATCGCGCCCCAGATGATGGTCGAGTTCGTGGTCAGGTGCCCGATGAGGAACAGACCGATCGGCACGATGCCGGTCAGGCTGTGCAGGCGTCGGAGCAGAAAATGATGCTTGTTCATGAAGGACTGGTCGTTTGTCACGGCACCGTGTTCCTTGGGGGCTGGGCGTCCTCGAACACCCTCACATGAATTCGTTCCGGGGCTTTCCGAAACGACTGTCTACATACATCGGGGCGTCCTTGCACGCGCCCCCGGGTGCTCGCGACC
>CAXAVQ010000360.1:0-2939 GCA_963971985.1 uncultured bacterium | reverse complement strand
GACCACGCGTGATGTACCACGCGCGGAGCAACAGGTCTTCATCCCAATCTTCGCGAAGCGAAGCCCACGGGCTCTGTCAGCCAAACCGCAGTCGGGGTGCCATGGTCGGAGCCCGATCAACGATCGGGCGCAGGCCATGTGATTCGGTGCAATCCGTTCACAATTCCACCCACACTGCCCCGCTCTTCCCCGACTCCACACACGCCTCCACAAACCGCACCCCGCGCTCGCCGTCCTGCGCCAGCGGCAACTGCATCGCCATCCCACCCGGCGCGCTCCCGCTCCGCTCGGCGTGGATGTGCTCCATGACGCCGCGATAAATGTTCGCGAACGCCTCGATGAATCCCTCCGGGTGACCCGAAGGCAGGCGTGATGCCGTGCTCGCCCGACTGCTCAGCGGCTCGATGCCGCGACTGAGGATCGTCTTCGACCCGTCCAGCGCCGTCCGTACGAGCTGCTCGGGCGTCTCCTGACGCCAGATGAGCCCGCCGGTCTCGCCGTAGACCCGGATGGAGAACCCGTTGGCCTCACCCGCGCAGATCTGGGAGGCCGTCAGCGTCGCCTTCGCGCCGCCCGACAGTCGCATCAGCACCGACGCATCGTCGTCCAGCACCCGACCCGGCACGAAGCTCGTCGTGTCCGCGCAGAGCGATTCGATCTCCAGCCCGGTGATGAACCGCAGGAGCTGCTCGGCGTGCGTGCCGATGTCACCAAGCGCACCGCCCAGCCCCGCCTTGGCCGGGTCGGCCCGCCACGAGGCCTGCTTCTGCCCCGTCGCTGCCAGATCCGTCGACAGCCAGCCCTGGTGGTACTCCACGAAGCACTTGCGCACCGCCCCGATCGCGCCGCTGCGCACCAGTTCCGCCGCCTCGCGCACCATCGGGTACCCCGAGTAGTTGTACGTCACCGCGCACAGCCGCCCCTTCGAATCCGCCAACTCGCGCAGCTCACGCGCCTGCTCGCTCGTCACCGTGAACGGCTTGTCGCACACCACATGGAACCCCGCCTCGAGGCACGCCTTCGCCGCCTCGTAGTGCACATGGTTCGGCGTGACGATCACCACGAAGTCCACGGCGTCATCTCGTGCCGCCTCCCGCTCGACGAGTTCGGCGAAGTCCCCGTAGGCCCGCTCGGCGTCTACACCAAGAGCCGCTGCCGACTCCTTCGACCGCTCCGGCGTCGACGAGAACGCGCCGGCGACCAAACGCGCCGAGCCGTCCAGCGCAATCGCCATACGATGCACCGCGCCGATGAACGATCCGGTGCCGCCGCCGATCATGGCGTATGTCAGACCGGAGGTGCTCACTTGTTGTCCTTCTCAAAGGCCGAATCGAAGGCCTGACCCGCCGGCGGGAAATCGATGCCGCGCACGAAGTCCACCGCCTCACTCGCCCCGTGCTCGCGGTCCATCACGCTGTCCTCCCACTCGACGCTCAGCGGGCCGGTGTAGCCGATCCGGTTCAGCGCCCGGATGATCGCCTCGAAGTCCACATCGCCGCGCCCCGGCGAGCGGAAGTCCCACCCACGCCGGTGGTCGTCGAAGGCCATGTGCCCGCCGAGGATGGAGTTCGTGCCGTCGAGCGTGGTCGCGCAGTCCTTCACGTGCACGTGCCAGATGCGGTCCGCGAACGCATCGAGCAGTTTCACCGGGTCCAGCCCCTGCCACTGCGCGTGCGACGGGTCGAAGTTGACGCCGAACGCCGGGTGCTGCTCGAGCGCATCAAGCGTCCGCTGCATCGTGTGGATGTCGTAGGCGATCTCCGAAGGATGCACCTCCAGCGCGAACCCGACGCTGCGCTTCTCGAACTCATCGAGAATCGGCTTCCACAATTCTGCGAACTCGCGGTACCCCGCATCGATCTCCTCCTGGCTCGTCGGGGGAAAAAAATACAGCTTGTGCCACACCGGCGAACCGGTGAACCCGTTCACCACGCACAGCCCCATCCGCTTCGCGGCTTCGGCCGTGTCCTTCATCTCCTGGGCCGCCCGCTCGCGCACGCCGTCCTGACCGCCATCGCCCCAGACCCGCTCGGGCACGATCGACTTGTGGCGCGCATCGATCGGGTCCGACACCGCCTGCCCTACGAGGTGGTTCGAGATCGCCCAGCACTTCAGCCCATGTTTGGCCAACAGGTCGTGGCGACCCCGGCAGTAGCCGTCCTCGGAGACCGCCCGGTCCACCTCGAAGTGATCACCCCAGCACGCGAGTTCCAGCCCGTCGTACCCCCATTCCGACGCCTTCTCGGCGAGGACTTCGAGCGGCATGTCGGCCCACTGGCCGGTGAAGAGCGTGACTGGTCGGGGCATGGAACGGACTCCGGAGTTTGAGTGCAGGGCGTGCCATGCTACTGGCCGGTTCCCATTTTGCCATCGCCCGATTAGTCTTCCGTCGCGTTCGGACCAATGTACGGACGCCGATCCGCGGGGGCGGGGAGAAATCCGAGGTCACGATGGCTGAACCGTCCGCCGGTGTTCCCGGGATGCTCCGCACCCGTCTCTCGATCATGATGTTCCTGCAGTTCGCGATCTGGGGCGCCTGGCTCCTGATCCTCTATCCCTTCCTGCTGGGGCACCGCGGTTTCAACCTCGATCAGGTCGGGAGCATCCTCGCCGCCGGCGCCGTCGGCGCCATCATCGGGCCTTTCATCGCTGGCCAACTCGCGGACCGGTACTTCTCGACCGAGAAGCTGCTGGCAGCGAGCCACCTCATCGGCGCGGTCCTCGTATTCGTGCTCGCGACCGTCGACGGGTTCTGGCCGTTCCTGCTGATCTCCGTCGTCTACGGTCTCGTCTACGCCCCCACGCTCGCGCTCACCAACTCCCTGTCATTCCACCACCTGCCCGATCGCGACAAGGACTTCGGCAAGGTCCGCGTCTGGGGAACCGTTGGCTGGATATGCGCCGGAATCGCCGTCGGCCAGTGGTTGCTGATGCACCAC
>CAXAVQ010000359.1:0-2945 GCA_963971985.1 uncultured bacterium | reverse complement strand
CCGATGTCGCGGCGACGATCGTCAAGGCGATCCTCGCGGCGGTCGCGGAGAACGCCGGCCAACTGCCCGGCGACCTCGGCGCACAGCTCCAGCAGGGCCTGAGCCAGCTCGAATCGCTGGAATCACTCGGCGTGGAACTGGAGGCCGCGGCTGGCAAGATCATCGAGGATGTGCAGGGCCAGATCGACGACGCGATCAACGACGGCATCAAGGACATCGGCGACCAGATCGGCGACGGCCTCGACGGCGTGATCCCCGGCGGCCTGCCCGGACGCCCGGGTGGTAGCGGCGGGAACTGAGCGCTATCGGTGAGGCCAAAACAGAAAACGCACGGCGCTGAGCCGTGCGTTTTTGCGTTTCCGGCCTCTTAGGGCAACGGCTCACTTCTGCCCGTATTCAAACACCCCGCGACCGGTCTTGTCCCCCAGGCGCCCGGCCGTCACCAACTGCTTCAGCAGCGGGCAGGCCCGGTAGCGGTCGTTGTTCAGACCGTCGGCGAGGACATCCATGATGAACACGCAGGTGTCCAGCCCGATGAAGTCGGCCAGTCGGAACGGACCCATCGGGTGGGCCATGCCCAGGCGCATGATCGCGTCGATGTCCTCCGGCTCGGCGACGCCCTCCATCCAGGCGTAAAACGCTTCATTGATCATCGGCATCAGCACGCGGTTGGAGATAAAGCCAGCGCGGTCGTTGGCGGCGTGGGGCTCCTTGCCCATCTGCTTCGACAGGTCGATGGTCCGCTGGGTGACCTCGGGGCTGGTCGCGAGGCCGTTGATGACCTCGACGAGCTTCATGACGGGGACCGGGTTGAAGAAGTGCATGCCGATGACGCGCTGCCCGGCGCCCGCGCGGGCAACCTCGGCCGCGGCGGCGATCTGCGTGATCGAGATGGAGGAGGTGTTCGTGGCGAGCACGACGTCGTCGCGATCGAAGGTCCGCGCGAGACGGGTGAAGATGTCGGCCTTGACCTCGGCATTCTCGACGGCGGCCTCGACGACCCAGTCGGCCCCGGCCATGTCGTCCCATTTGGTCGTGTAGGTGATGCGCCCGAGCGCGGCGTCGGCATCCGCCTGCTCCATGCGACCCTTCTCGACGGCTCGGGCCATGAGCTTGGCGTGGAGCTTCTTCGCCTTGTCCAGCGAGGCCTCGTGGGCGTCGTAGGCGATCGCGCTGATGCCGGAGGTGGCGGCGACTTGTGCGATGCCACCACCCATCTGGCCGGAACCGATGACGGCGAGGGTCTTGACGTCGGGCATGAAAGCTCCTCCTGAGCGAAAAAACGGGGTTTGGGGGTGGAAATCGGGGAGGGGAGTGTAGCAGGGCCACCACGCCCCGGTCGCTCGACACAGACCCTTCAGCCGTCCAGGTGCAGGTCCATAATCAGCACATCGTGGAGCGATCTGAACTTGCTGCCGCAGCGGCGCATCAGGCCGACGGGCTGGAAGCCAGCGGACTCGTGGAAGGCCTTGGAGGCCTCGCTCGGTCCGGCGATGCGGGCGATGAGGACGCCGAAGCGGTTCGTCTTCGCGCGCTTGATGAGGGCCTGCATGAGGGCCCGTCCGACGCCGCGGCGGTGTGCGTCGGGCGCGATGTAGATCGAGACCTCGGCGGTGCGTCGGTACGCGGCGCGGGGTGACCACGGGCTGAGCCCGGACCAGCCGAGGAGGTCACCGGAGGACGGGTCTTTCGCGACCAGCAGCGCGTGTGAGCGCGGGTCGTGGGCGTCGAACCACGCCCGACGCTCTGCCTCCGAGCGTGGCTCGGTCTCGAAGGTCGCGGTGGTGTTGAGCACGAAGTGGTCGTAGATCGCGAAGATCGGCTCGATGTCCGCTTCGGTGGCGTCGGCGATGACCGGCGGAACGCTCACCAAGGCAGGGTCTCGCCTTTGTAGTCGAGGAACGCGCCGTTGTGGGTTTCGGGCTTGGCGCTTTCGATGACTTCGAGCATGCCGGAGATCGACTCGGCCGGGGTCAGCGGTGCCTGATCGCCACCCATGCGCGTCTGCACCCAGCCCGGGTGCATCACCATGCAGGTGAAGCCGTCGTCCTTCAGTTCCACGGATAGGTGCTTGTTGAGCATGTTCAGCGCGGCCTTGGATGAGCGGTAGCCGTAGGACGAGCCGCCGTTGGCGTTGGTGATCGAGCCGAGCTGGGACGAGATGCTGACGATCTGCTTCGCCGCGCCGGCGCGGAGGTTGGGGAGCAGGTGCTTGGTGACGCGCATCGGCCCGACGGCGTTGATGCGCAGGTCCTCGACCAGACCCTCCATGTCGAGCTCAGGAAGTGTGCCCTTGTGCCCCCCGACCGCGCCGTTGTTGATGAGCAGGTCGATGGCGAGGGGCTTGCCATCCTCGTGGAGCTTCTTGGCGAGGGCTTTCACGGAGTCGTCGGAGTCGACATCGAGCTGTTCGACGCGGTCGTCATCGCCAACGAGCAGTTCGCCGAGTTCGATCGCGTCTTCGGGCTTTCGCGCGGTGCCGATGACGGTGTGCCCGGCCTTCTTGAGCTGGCGGGCGAATTCGAGGCCGAGGCCCCGGTTGGCTCCGGTGACGAAAACAGTCTTGGGCATGGAAGGGCTTTCAGATAAGAACTTGAAAGCGGATGGTAGGCGTGGGCGATTTCGCTGGATGAGCCATACGGGTTGCCCTACGGGTCAACCCGTGGCACCCATGCGAGTGATCACAAGGCACTGCTCACCTCGTCGAGCAGTTCGTTCGCCTCCGCCTCGGTCGGCGCCTCGGCGATCAGGCGGAGGATCGGCTCGGTGTTGCTCGGGCGGACGTGGACCCAGGCATCGCCACCGGACGGGAGTTTGAGGTCGACGCGAACGCCATCGGAGTCGTCGAGTTTCTCGGCACGCGGGCCGAGTGTGCTGCGCACGGCATCCAGTGCCTGCGCCGCGAGGCCTTCGCGGATGGGCTGCTTGCGCTTGACGATGGCGTA
>CAXAVQ010000358.1:0-2952 GCA_963971985.1 uncultured bacterium | reverse complement strand
AGGCTCGCGACCACCGAGCGGAGTTGCTCGGCGTCCAGGCGAGCAATGTGGCAGACCGGGTCGCCCGGTTTCACTGCCGGGAGCGTGGTCATCCCGAGGACGATCCCGCTCGCCGATGACAGCAGAAGGTTCTTCTCGCGCCCGATCAGGTCCGTATTGGTTGCGACCGGCTGGCCCTTGGCCACAACATCGCCGGGCGAGACGTGGAAGCGGAGCACGCCGCCGTGGACCGCGCGGAGCCAGGTCGTCTCGCGCACGATCGCCTGGTACCGGGCCGGTTTGCGGCGTCCCTTGACCATGCCGAGCGCGATCAGCACGTTCCGGATGCCGCGCACCGCCACCTCAACCATCGTTGGCTCGATCTTCCAGACCTCGCCGGCCTCGAGGATGATCGTGGGGATCCCGGCGTCGGTCGCGGCCCGACGCATCGAGCCGTCCGGTCCCTTGCCGTGAATCACGAGTTCCGTACCGAATGACTCTGCGAGCAGGCGCGTCTCGTGCTGGTCGAGATCCGCGCGGACGTTGGGGAAGTTGGTGCGCCGCACCGCCGCCGAATGCAGGTCGATGCAGTAGTCGCAGCGCTTGATCACCTGCTCGAAGACCGCGTTGGCGACCCGTGCCGTCAGGCTCCCGCCCCCTGATCCGGGAAAACTCCGGTTCAGGTCGCGCCGGTCGGGCATATAGCGACTGAACCGCTCGAAACCGAGCACATTCACGACCGGCACGAGCACCAGCGTGCCCTTGCTGAGCTTGAAACCAGGGTCCAGCACAAGCTGGCGGACCACGCCCATGCCGTTGATCTCGTCGCCGTGGACCGATGCGGTCACCGCGACGACCGGGCCGGGCTCTTTCGCCCGAACGACATGCACCGGCATGACCACCGGATGCCCGCTGTAGGTCTCGCTAACGGTCAGATCGATCGTGCGCTGCGAGCCGAGATTGATCCGCTTGCCGCCGATCTCGAAGGTCTTGCGCGCTTTGATTTCACGGAAAGTCACTTCTCGCTCTCCGGGTCTCCGGTACGCGGCTTCTTTGTGCCGGTTTTCTTGCGGAGTTTGGATTTGGGTTTCCTGCTCGGCTTGGGCATAAGCGTGCGGATCTCATCGAGTTTGCCGAAGCACAGCAGGACGTCCCCTTCCTCGATGTGTCGCTCACCCGACGGGTTCGAGACGACCTTGCGGCCCCGACGAATACTCAGAACGGTGATATCACGCTCGCGGAGTTTCGTCTCGCTTAGCGGTTTTCCTGCGAGTGAAGATCGGGACACGATCGGCAACTCGACGACGCCGTAGCCCTTGCTCGACGCGAGGCGGTAGCGGAGGTCGACCTCTGAAAACTCCACGCGCTGTTCGATGTGCTCGATGATCGCTCCGGCCACGTCCACGCCGCTGGCGGTCTCGATGCCCTCGAGTCCCGGCGACGAGTTCACCTCCATCACCTGTGGCCCGTCCTTGCCTTCGAGCATGTCGACGCCGGCGACCTGCAGCCCCAGCACCTGCGCCGCAACGACCGCCGTCTCGCGATACTCCTCGGACAGCTCGATCGACTCCGCCAGCCCTCCCCGATGGACGTTCGAGCGGAACTCCGTGCCCTGCGCGGTGCGCCGCATCGCCGCGACGACCCGGTCACCGACCACGAAGGCGCGCACATCCTTGCCTTTGCTTTCGGCGACGAACTTCTGGATCAGCACGTTCTGCCGGGCCGACTGCAGCGTCTCGATGATCGCTTCGGCAACCTTCTGGGTCTCGGCGAGGATCACCCCGACCCCCTGCGTGCCCTCCAGCAATTTGATGATGACCGGGGCGCCGCCGACGCGATCGATCGCGTCGAGGATGTCGTAGCGGTCGCGCACGAACGCCGTGTCCGGGATGCCGATGTCGTAGCGTGAGAGCATCTGCAGCGATCGCAGTTTGTCGCGCGAGTACGTGATCCCGGTGGCCGGCGCGAGCGAGAACACGCCCATCTGCTCGAACTGACGGACCACCGCCGTACCGAAGTACGTCACCGACGCACCGATGCGCGGGATGATCGCGTCGTACGTCGACACCGCCTTGCCCCGGAACAGCAGGTCCGGCGCGCCGTGCTCGATGTGGATCGAGAAGCGCAGCGTGTTGAGCACCCGCGCGGTGTGCCCACGCTGTGCCGCCGCCTCACGCAACCGCTTGGTGCTGTAACTCTTCGGGGCCCGGGACAGGATCGCGATCTTCATATCGACCGATCCTAACCGGACTCAGCCGTCGCTGGCGGATTTCTTCTTCCGAGGCCGTTTGCGCGGCTTGGTCGACACCAGGTACATACGCTCCGAGTCGACGAGGAAACGCCCGGCCAGCGCGCGCCGGCCCAGCAGCATGCGGCAGAGCATGCCCTTGCGACACACCAGGCTCACCTCGGCCTCGAACTCGTGCTCGCCCACCGCGAGCTTCAGCGGCACGACGAACCGCTCCTGCGTGTGCCCGGTCGAACTCTTCACCGTGCTGGTGCGCACGATCGGTGCTTCCAGCCGGTCGCTGAGCCTGCGCCCGTGCCGGTCGAGCGCGATGTGAAAACTCACGCGTTCGCCGTCGATCCGCTCGACATCGGTCACGTGCAGTGCGCTCGTGTTCGCCCCGCTGTCGATCTTCGCGCGGATCGGGCCCAGCCCGAGCTCGGGGAAGAACACCGCCTCGCGCCACCCGATCAAAGGCAGATCGGCGTTCCCGCTCGATGTCTCGTTCGGTTCGGTCGACACGCCACCATGCTAGCGTGCCCGACGGGCACGGGTCACCGGCTCAGCCGTCGAGCTCGACCGGCTCGGTGGCCACCTCGGTCTCCGGCTCGACTTCGGGCTGCGGCACCCACGACCCTGGCTCGGGGTTCTTGAACGTCAGGCCGGTCGACTGCGCCCACTCGTAGGTGTAGAAGACCGCGCGGTACTCGTGCCGGTCCTCCCAGTCGCCCTCGCCGAACTCGATC
>CAXAVQ010000357.1:0-2953 GCA_963971985.1 uncultured bacterium | reverse complement strand
TGCTGGACTCGCTCAGGGCCGAACTCGGACCGGTGCTCGATCGCTTCCCCGATCTCAAGGCCAATCTGGATCCCTCGACCTGGGCGTCTGGCGCACCGGTCAGCAGCCACGACCGCATGGCCGATTTCGCCGATGAACTCGGCGCGGCCCTGGTCCGGAGCCTGCGGAGCGGCACCCTCAGCGCCATCGATTCCGGGGATCGGCGAGAGGTCATCGACCACGCCCTGAGCTATCTTCTGGTGCAGCTCGCGCAGGTCCCGTACCTGTTCTCGCTGTTCCATCAGAACAAGGAGCGCGACATGCTCGAGCGACTCGAACACTCCACCTCGACCCCCGGCGACGGCGCAAGCCCGCTCGATCGACCGCTGAAGGTCCTGCAGTTCACCGACACGCTCGGCGACGTCAACGGCGTCTCCCGCTTCATCCAGAACGTCGGGAAACTCGCCCACGAGACAGGGCGCGACCTCACCGTGGTGACGTCGACCCGCTTCGAGGTGCCCGACTACCCGAACATCAAGAACTTCGAACCGGTCATCGCCATGCCGATGCCCAAGTACGAGCAGCTCGACACCGTCGTGCCGCCGTTCATGAAGATGCTTCGGTGGGCCGAGCAGCAGCGACCCGACGTGATCCACGTGTCCACGCCCGGAGGCGTCGGCGTGATCGGCTTCATCGCCGCCAAGATGCTGCGCATCCCGCTGGTCGGCACCTACCACACGGACTTCCCGAGTTACGTCGACAAGCTCTTCGACGATCACGGCTTTACCAAGGCCACCGAGTGGTACATGAAGTTCTTCTACAAGACCTTCTCCCGGGTCTTCAGCCGCTCCGAGCAGTTCAACGAGGAGATGCACCGCGTCGGCATCAACGCCGAGAAGATGGTGACGCTTGCTTCGGGCATCGACACGAGCGACTTCGGCCACCGCTACGAGGACCGCTCGATCTGGCAGCGCCTGGGTATCGATCCCGAGGGCGTCGACCCGTCGAAGCGGCTCAAGGTCCTGTACGTCGGGCGCGTCAGCGTCGAGAAGAACCTGCCGATCGTCACGCAGTTCTGGAAGCGGGTCCGCTCGCAGTGTGAAAGCCGCGGCATCCACGCCGAACTGATCGTGGTCGGCGACGGGCCCTATCGCAAGCAGATGGAGCAGGCCCTGCGTCATCACGGCGCCCACTTCCTCGGTTTCCGCAAGGGCGAGGAACTCGCGACGCTCTACGCGTCGTCGGACCTGTTCGTCTTCCCCTCGCTCACCGACACACTCGGCCAAGCGGTGATGGAAGCTCAGGCCTCGGCGCTCCCCGCGCTCGTCAGCGATCAGGGCGGCCCGAAATCCATCGTCCGCGACGCCGAGTCCGGCTTCGTGCTCCCCGGCGCGGCGACCGATCTCTGGGTCAACGCCATGCTCGAACTGCTCACCGACGACCAGAAGCGGGCTCGCTTCAGCGAGGCCTCGATCGAAGCCATGAACGGGCGCGACATCCGCGACTCGTTCGAGCATTACTGGAGCGTGCACGAAGAGGTCCGCAAGGAAAAGTTGGCCTCCATCGGCGTCGTGCCCGGCGAGCGGCCCGCCGACGCGGAGCGTCCCCGCGCCGCGGCGCCGTCAGCCTCACGCGAGACCGAGACCGTCAGCATCGATTGATGCGCCGGCTTCCCCCGCCGGGTACCCTCTGGCCATGCACGCCTACATTTTCGACATCGACGGCACCCTCGCCCGTTCCAACGACCTCGACGAGCGCCTGTTTGCCCGGGCCATCGAAGAGGTGCTCGGCGTGCAGGGCATCTCGACCGACTGGGCCAGTTACGCCGAGACCACCGACGAAGCGATCACGCGCGAACTGATCCAGATGCACCGTGCCTCCGACGACGCCGAGCGACTCGTGGCGTCCACACGCTCCCGTTTCATCGAGATGGTCCGCGCTGATCTTTCGGACCTGCAGCGGACGATCACACCGGTCCCCGGCGTGCCGAGCGTGCTCGATCTGCTCGCCGAGCGCGAAGGCGCCTCGGTCGCGATGGCCACCGGGGGCTGGCCCGAGAGCGCGAAGCTCAAACTCGAGACGGTTGGTGTGGACTACAGCCGGCACCGCCTCAGCACCTGCGCCGATCACCCGCACCGCTACGCGATCATCCGGCACGCGTTGGCCGGGCTCGGTCGCGACACCGACGGCGCGGTCTACTTCGGCGACGGCATCTGGGACGCCAGGGCCTCGAAGCGCCTCGGCATCGGCTTCGTCGGCATCGCCGCCGAACCGGGCAAGCGCGAGCGACTGGAAGCCGAGGGGGTCACGGTCATCCTGAACGACTTCAGCGATATCGATGAGGTGGTCGACGCCGCGGAGCGTGCGCTGTCGATCGCCTCAGCGTGAACGTCGCGCCCGGAAGAACGATCGCAGCAGCGACGCTGACTCCCCGGCGAGCACGCCCGTGATCGGCGTCACGCGATGGTTCAGGCGCGGGTCCTCGGTCAACCGGTACAGCGAGCCGGACGCCCCGGCCTTCGGATCGGTCGCCCCGTAGACGACACGCCCGACACGCGCGTTCACGATCAGCCCCGCGCACATCGCGCAGGGTTCGAGCGTGACGACGAGGGTGCAGTGGTTCAGTCGCCAGTCGCCTAGTTGCTTGCAGGCTCGCACGATCGCGAGGTGCTCGGCGTGCGCCGAGGGGTCGGCATCGCACTCGCGCCGGTTCGCGCCCTCGCCGAGCACGCGTCCCGTTTCGGTCTCGTACACCACCGCGCCCACCGGGACCTCACCCTGATCCGCCGCCCCCCGGGCCAGGTCGAGCGCCCGCTCCATCATCGAGACATCCATCGGCGACGGGCGACCGACGCTCCGGCGAGGCCGCAGGAACCGTCTGAACGGACGCACGCTACGCCTCCTCGTTCCCGTCCGTGGACTTGCCGGCGATCAGCGAGGCCGGGATGAACCGCATCATCAGGAGTCCGAGTTC